>JASFGC010000051.1:0-14789 GCA_050123975.1 Syntrophobacterales bacterium
AGAAAAACCGCCAATAAAGGCAAAAATCTGGTAGTCCTCTAAGCGGGCAATTTCACCTATTTGTTCACCCATGACAAGCTGGTTGATATGAACTCTGTGAGCCTCGGCCCCGGCCAATTCAAGGGCATGGGTAGTCTCCCAGTCGCAGTTCAAGCCAAAACCGGTTAACACCAGCGCTTTAGGAGCCCTCCGGATCCCGAATGAAGCACCACCAATGTTTGTTCTATCTTGCATCTTAAGAACTGTCCGTTGTCAGTTGTCCGTTGTCCGTTGTACTAAAGCATAGCGCATGGCGCATAGCGCAAAGCGAATGACTGGTCGGTTAAACACGCTGTGCGCTCTGCGCTTAGCGCTGGGCGTCTTTATAGATTACTAAAGGGTTTCTTCCAGGCGGTTTTCAACTGCCGAAGCCCAACATTTAAAAGAACCTTCCCCTCCAGTCCGCGAATTGTGAGTTTCTTGTTCTCCGTTACCATGCCAACACAACCACATGGTAAACCTTTGAATTTCTCCTCAAATTCAGCCCTGTCTTCTGGAGCAACAGTAACAATAAACCGTCCTGCCGACTCGGAATACATTAAAATGTCATCCCGCTTGACTCCCTCCGCCGGAACCTCAGCTAGTTCCACTTTTAAACCAAGTCCGCCAGCCATAGCCACCAGAGCCAAATGGACCCCTAATCCTCCCCGGTAGATGCCATGGGCTGAGGCAAGGATTTCGCCTCTCGTACTTTGCTCCAAGGCCTGGTACAGAGGAAGTACCTCCTCAAGCTTTACCTGCGGCACATTGAGACCAGTATATCCATAGAGATCATAATATTCTGAGCCAGCCAATTCATTTCGGGTAACTCCCAAAATGTAGAGGTAATCACCCGGGACTTTCGGTTCCATGGTGAGGCAACGCTGCACATCTTCAATGACGCTGGTACCGGTAAACTGCAGGGTCTCCAGGCCGGAGACCTTGTGCCTTTCGCCGAAATCTCCTTCCAGGTTTCCGTCAACATACATGCTGTCTTTCCCGGACAGCAAGGGTATGCCAAAACCGAGACAGTAATCTCTCAGGGCCCAATTTGCTCTTACCAGCTGGGCCGCCTTTAGTTTGCCGTCAGGATTGCTCTCGGGATCATACTGAATATTAGGCCAACAAAAATTGTCCACTCCTCCTAAATGCTCCAGACTTCCTCCCACTGCCAGCAACCGTCGCACCGTCTCATCTATGGTGCAGGCTGTCATGTGATAAGCGTCAATGCGAGAGTAGGTTGGATTGAGTGCCTGGGCCGTGGCTAAACCTCTGAGTGAACCAAGGCGGGGGCGTAAAACCACACCGTCGTTGGGCACATCCCGCTCTGCCCCCACCAAGTGTTTGACCACACTTGTTCCTTGCACTTCGTGATCATATTGTCGAACTATCCATTCTTTGGAGGCGATGTTCGGACGGCTGAGCATGGTAAGAAGAATTCGCCGCTGATCATCTGGTGGGCCCAAGACAGGTTCCCTGAGTGCTCTATGCTCTGGCAGCACCCATTCCGCTTCAAACTCCCATTGGGGAAAACCGGACTCGAGCAAGGCCAAGTCCACGTAGGCGCACGTCTTACCATGGTAGGTTATATGCAGTTTGCCACTGTCGGTGTACTGGCCTATTACCGTGCTCTCAACCTCGTGTTTTTCAGAGAGTTGCATGAAAAACTTCAGATTCTCAGGTTTTATCGCCACCGTCATGCGTTCCTGACTCTCGGATACCCAGATTTCCCAAAGATCCAGTCCTTCGTATTTGAGCGGCACCTTGTCCAGTTCCACCAAGGCACCCTTGGAAAACCTGGCCGACTCGCCTATAGATGACGACAGTCCCCCACCCCCATTGTCTGTGATGAAAGCAATCAATCCCCTATCCCGTGCTTCCAAGAGGAAATCGTGCATCTTTTTCTGGGTGTAAGGATCGCCTATTTGCACGTGACCGGCAGGAGTATCCTCGCTATAGATCTCACTAGAGGCTGTTACACCATGGATGCCGTCTTTTCCTACCCGGCCCCCGCACATAATGATCAGATCGCCTGCGGTGGTGGTTTTTTGCTCGCTGGGAGTACCGGATACAGTGGCCGGCATAATTCCCAAGGCAGTGACGAAAACCAAACATTTGCCCATATAGCCATGATCAAAAAAGACCTGACCGTAGGGCGTGGGAATGCCGCTCTTGTTGCCCCCGTCCCGCACTCCCTCAATTACCCCATCAAGAAGCCGGCGGGGATGCAGGTGAGGCTTAAGTGGACCACGGTAATCCCGGTAGCCCACGCAATAACCGTACGTGCCTGCAATGAGCCGTGAGCCCTTGCCGGTTCCCATTGGGTCCCGATACACCCCCACGATGCCGGTGAGGGCACCTCCGTATGCTTCCATATTTGAGGGACTATTATGGGTCTCTCCGGTAATGACATAGTAGGTATCCTGGTCGAAACGTGCCACTCCGGCGTTATCCCAGAGCACAGAGACAACCCAGCCCTTCCTTTCCTTCAGTTCCAAGGTGGGTGCTTGGATACAGGTTTTAAAAATGTTGTCCACTACTTCGGTTTCACCCGTGCCCAGATCTCGGTAATAAAACTTACCTTGAAAAGTATTGTGGTTACAGTGGTCGCTTCTCGCCTGGGAAATGTACTCAAGCTCAACATCCGTAGGATCGGATAGGCCAACCTCACTGCGAGCGGCACGTACCTCAGATCTGAGAAAATAGGAACGAATTACCGGGATGTCATTGGGATGGAGGGCCAGATTTCGCTCTTGACTGAGTGCCTGTAACTCCTCGTCACTGGTAATAGAAAGGGTTGACACCGTGGGTTCGTGGGCAAGGCGAACCTTGGGCACGATGATGCCGATTCCTTCCTGGGGATTCCACTCTTCGGCGGAGTAGATTCTCCATTGCTGAATCAGGTCGTTGGCCAAGAGCTCTTTGGCGATCCGCTCCACCAACCTGTATCCTCTCTTATCCATCCCCAATCGCTTTCCCTTCAGAAGATACAGCCGAGAGGTGTAAACGCTTTCTCCATGTTGAAAACGAATCTTGAAAAAATCTTCCATCGCCTCCACCGCTGTGCTCCCTGGGTTATCTCGCACTCCGGGACGGAAGCCAACCCAGATTGCCCAGTCAAAGGAGGTGGCCAATGGTTTGAAAGAAGATATCTGGGTGACCGGATTGGTGAAGATACGATGGCGGGCTGATTCAAGTTGCTCTTGGGTTAGTTGGGCGTCAATAGTCAGGACCTGAATAGTGCGTACTTCTTCCAGCTGAATCTTAAAATAGTCCCTTGCTTTGCGCCTAATTGCCTCTCCTTCGGCATCAAAAAGGTCTGGCTTTAGGGTGATTTCTAGGCGGGCAACCACAGACAACTCGCTTTCTTTGAACCCGGTTCATGTATGAACTGCCATATCCGCGGTCCGCCTTGGGCGGATTGAAGCTCCCTGCAGCAAGACCTGTCGACGAGCTCAGGTCGAGTCGCTGCAGGGAATCTTCGAAATGTAAGGAAACGATTCCATTTTATTGTAGTTCGCTCGCTCACCCCGCAGCCCCGCTGAAGCGGGATCTCCGCTTCGCTACGACAAGCTACGGGGAATGCGCCCGCTGTGGCATTTTCATGATATGTCCGGGGTAGGGTAATGTGCGGCCAAAAGTAGCAGATTTTCGGAATAACAGTCAACCGAATACTCTGTGTTTAACTTGACAGGAGAGTTCTTTTATTTTAATATATGAGCATATATTCATATAAATAAGGAGGACAATTTTGCCACGACAAAGCAATGACTTATGTGATTGCCGCCTCATACACCGACAGGTGGTGGAGGAGGCTATGGCCTCGGCTCTTTCTCCGGATGAGGTTGAGACCTTAGCCCAAACATTTAAGGCTTTGGCGGATGAGACCAGGCTCAAAATCCTCTGGGCTCTGGCAAAACAAGAGATGTGTGTCTGCGATTTGGCCGCCATGCTGGGTTTGACAGAATCGGCGGTGAGCCATCAACTCCGTCTCCTGAGAAACTTGCAGCTTGTGAGCAATCGCCGCAATGGAGTCGTCCTCTATTACCGCTTGACCGACAACCATGTGTCTCAGTTAATCAATATCACTTTGGAGCATCTACAGGATTGATATGACCGTTCTCGTACAAATAGCCCAGGCCAGTTGGGACCTTTTCGTGGAGGCCGCCCCCTATCTGATATTCGGAGTTTTGGTGGCCGGCCTTATGTATCTTTTTCTGGCGCCCGAAACCATTGCCAAACATCTGTACAGCGGTAGAGTGCGTTCTGTTTTCAAGGCGGCTTTGTTGGGCATCCCCCTGCCGCTGTGCTCCTGCGGGGTCTTGCCCGCAGCTGCCAGCCTGAGAAAGCAGGGAGCCAATCGGGGCGCTACCGCGGCATTTCTCATCGCCACCCCCGAATCCGGAGTGGACTCCATCGCCATTACCTACGCCCTCCTGGACCCGCTCATGACTATCATTAGACCGGTTGCGGCCTTCCTCACCGCTTTTGCCGCTGGGATTACGGAGAATTTTATCTCGTGGGAGGCCAACGACACAATTCCGTTGTCACCCGATACTAATTGCCGGGTGGATGGTTGCTGCGATGGCCAAGATTGCCCGCCGGAGGAGCACAACAAGCACCACACCTTAGGTGAAAAATTGTGGAGTGGACTGCGCTATGGTTTTTTTGTTTTATATCGAGAACTTTCAGGTTGGATCTTTGTAGGCTTCATCGTGGCGGGAGCCATAACTCTGCTGTTACCACAGGATCTAACCAGCGAGTATCTTGGAGGTGGCCTTACCACCATGCTTTTCATGCTTGCCGCCGGTATCCCAACTTACATCTGCGCCACCGCTTCAACCCCGGTGGCTGCGGCCTTGATCCTGAAAGGGGTAAGTCCTGGAGCAGCGTTAGTTTTTTTGTTGGCAGGTCCCGCCACCAATATTGCCTCCCTCACGGTACTTACCAGAGTGCTGGGAAAGCGGGGTGTGATTATTTATCTGGGATCTATTGCGATTTTTGCGGTTTTGCTGGGATTGGCGACTGATTGGTTATACGGCTCCCTTGGGATTTCCTTGCAAGCCACACTGGCCGAAGCGAGCAGCGAAATACTGCCCACATGGCTCCATCTCGGTACAGCCCTGCTGTTGGCAGGTCTGATGCTTTTGTTTCTCTGCCAAAGACTCGGCTCATTTTTTGACTCTAAAATCAAGTCAAGCCCCCAAACCTTGAATTAAGATTGTGGATTGTTGATTGCGGATTTGGAAGGGCAGAGAGCAGAGAGCATGGGGCAGAGAGTTGGAGGAGCGGCCCCCTTCGACAGGCTCAGGGCAGGCAGGCTGCGGGCCTTGAGGTTGGAGGCAAAACTGAGAAGTCAGTTGTCCATGGTCCATTGTCAGTTGTAAAAGAAGCGCAGCGCCTAGCGCATGGCCTAGGCAGAAAGCAGTCATGAGCAAAGAAGGATTCGATCTTTCTCACTATCTTCTGGATTCTCTGTTTTTTTCCTGACACCTGACACCCGACACCTGAAACCTTTAATACCGCAATCCGCAATCTCACATCGCTGAATTATATTTGTTTAGTGCTTTCGATTTAATGTCTAATATCATTAACTTGCAGCATTCGATTCTCCCGTCTCCATCTTGACAAAAGCACCATTTGACATTAATTTTTCTGTGACCAGAAAAATTTTTGATTCATTGATTACTAGGTTCTTTAATCGATAACGAACCCGAACCTTATTATGTAACAGGAGGTAAAACCCATGATGGCAAACCAGTTCAAAACCACGGTTTTGCTGGCAGCCCTTACCGTGTTGATCGTTCTTATTGGCAGAATGTTTGGTGGCAATCAAGGCATGGTGATCGCTTTTATTTTCGCCATGGTCATAAATTTTGGAAGTTACTGGTTTTCGGACAAAATTGTCCTGGCCATGTATCGAGCCAAGGAGCTTACCCCAAGTGAAGCTCCAAGAATCCACGAGGTGGTTGCGGATTTGGCCCAAAAGGGGGGAATACCTAAGCCGCGCATATATCTCATTCCCTCTGATACCCCCAATGCCTTTGCAACGGGTCGCAATCCAGAACACGCGGTGGTGGCGGTTACTCAAGGCATCGTCCGCCTCCTAGACGACGATGAGCTGAGAGGTGTCTTGGCCCATGAACTGGGACATGTAAAAAATCGTGACATCCTCATCGGTTCCATTGCTGCCACCCTAGCCGGGGTAGTGATGATGCTTGCCAGCATGGCTCGTTGGGCCGCTATTTTTGGCTTTGGAGGCTCTGACGACGACGATGGCGGCGGCATCATCGGTCTTATTCTCATGTCAATTCTCGCACCGTTGGCCGCCATGCTGATCCAGATGGCAATTTCCCGTTCTCGGGAATTCCTCGCCGATGAAACAGGGGCACGTCTGGCGGGAAATCCCAGAAGCTTGGCCAGTGCCCTCGAAAAACTAGCCACTGCCTCCAAGCGCATACCCATGCAGCAGGCCAGTCAGGCTACCGCTCACATGTTCATCGTTAATCCGCTCAGTGGTGGAGGCTTCACTAAATGGTTCAGTACCCACCCCCCCGTGGAAGAGCGGGTCCGCCGTTTAAGGAGTATGGCCGTGGCCTGATCCCAGGGTGTTATTTAGTACTATTTGTATTGGCGGGGTTATGCCCCGCCTTTTTTATTTGGGATTGCAGAGTCCATAATTCGCCATATGTTTTTACTAACCACAGAGACACGGAGAGCACAGAGAGAACGATATTCTTGCCCGATCGGGAGACCCGCCCGCCTCGCCTTGCTCGCATGGCGGGCAGGCGGCGATCGGGCAAGAGATCGCAGCCCTGCGGGCACGATCTAGTAACCCGGTGGTTTCATATCAACGGTTGGATCCAAGCTAAAGAGCTTCCGCCGCAGGCGGAGGCTCTTTTCCCTGGCCGTCGTCTCCCGGCCAGGGAAAAAACAACATCCTCTGTGTACTCTGTGCCTCTGTGGTAAATCTTGGAATGCTCGTTCAAGGCCTACCTTGTGTTTGACATTTTTTGACCAATCCATTATCCTCTTTCGGGCTTGAAATGGAGTCATCGGTAATGACAAGCTGAAATCAAAAAGCTGCCAAAACCAACACTCCTACATTCCATTTTTCCTTTACTCCAATACTCCAGACATACAGAGGTTTACCCCATGGCTAATGTAATTGTGGTAGGAACACAGTGGGGCGACGAGGGCAAGGGTAAGGTTGTTGATCTCCTGAGTGAGTCCGCCGACTACATTGTTCGATTCCAGGGAGGCAACAATGCCGGCCACACTCTCGTGGTGGAAAATAAGAAATTCATCTTGCACTTGATTCCATCGGGCATTTTGCACTCGGACAAGACGTGCTGCATCGGCAACGGTGTGGTGGTGGACCCCGGGGTGTTACTCGGGGAAATCGAGAATCTCAACAGCAACAAGGTGCACGTGAGTCCGGATAATTTGGTCATTAGTGGACAGGCCCACGTGATCATGACTTACCACCAGGCAGTGGACAACGCTCGGGAACTTCGGAAAGGTAAGAGCAAGATCGGCACCACCGGGCGGGGTATCGGTCCGTGTTATGAAGATAAGGCGAGTCGTGCCGGAATTCGCTTTCACGAACTTATAAACCCAAAGATGTTCACGGAAAAGCTCAAGACAAACCTGGAGGAGAAAAATTTCTATCTGGAAAAATTTCTGGGTGCCAAGCCTTTGGATTACAACGAAATTGCAGATCAATACCTTGCTTATGGCGAACAGCTTCGACCCTATGCGGGCAACGTTTCTGAGCTGTTGGACAGAGCTCGCCGCCAGGGAAAAAACATTCTTTTCGAAGGGGCCCAGGGGACTCACCTGGACATTGACCATGGCACCTACCCCTTTGTTACATCTTCAAATGTAGTTGCCGGTGGCGCCTGCTCCGGTGCCGGCATAGGTCCTACCAACATTGATACCGTCATTGGCATCTGTAAAGCTTATACGACCCGCGTTGGAGGAGGGCCATTTCCCACCGAACTGGAGGATGAAGTTGGCAAGCACCTCCAAGAAGTAGGTGTCGAATTCGGCTCCACCACTGGGAGACCACGCCGCTGCGGCTGGCTTGACATGGTGGTGTTGAAAAACGCCGCTCGCTTGAATGGACTCACCAGCCTAGCCATAACCAAACTGGATGTGCTCAGTGGTCTCGAGCAGATACGCATTGCCACCTCATATGTGCACGGGACGAGCTCCATGGAAAATTTCCCCGATGAATGCTTCACCCTGGAGAGTTGCGAACCTTCCTATATTGATTTTGAAGGTTGGAGTGAGGACATCACTACTGCCCGCACGTTCTCAGACCTCCCTGCCAAGACTCAGAGATATTTACGAGCCATCGAAGAACTTGCAGAAATCCCACTTTCTCTTGTTTCAGTGGGTCCTGAGCGCGAGCAGACTATCGTGGTGAAAGATCCCTTTGAAGCTTAACTCAAGGGAAGCGTCACCTTAGTAAAGAATCCGGACCCAAAGAGCCCGGTTTTGGACTGCCCCCTTGACGCAAAGCGCTAAGCGCAGAGCGCAAAGCGTAAGGTAAACAGTAAACGGTGAACGGTGAACCGATAATGCGCTGGCTTCGCTACTGTTCACCGTTTACCATTTCCCGTTCACTCTTTTTTCGCTATGCGCCATGCGCTATGCTCTATGCGATCTGAGCTGGCCTTAAGGACCAGCCTTTCGATGTTATATATTGCACTACGGTAATGGATCTTTCTGAATATGGATGGGATAGAACAGGCTGTGTTGAAGCTCAATGAAGGCTTGACCTCCAGGGCTTTGAAGATATGGAAAGGAGATGACACCGTTCCATCTCAACTCAGCATCTACGATGGGCTCGAAGAGCTCTTCAACCCAAACCGCATAAGGCAAATTCGAAGCACCGGGTCAGGCTCACGGAAGAAGAAACGGCTTTTTCACTCTCTTCTTGGACACTATCTCCAATACCGTGTTTTTCCTTTCGAGAATGAACTCTTCACCTGGCTAAAGGGGGCTGCGGCCCACGTCAACGGAGAAAAAATTTACTTCAAAGACATCCTCCCCTGGTGTCAAAAACGGAGCGATCTCGATGGCCGCCGCATCTTGGTAAAAGAAACCAGCAGTCTCTGCAAGTTTTTGAAGCCTTTTGCCCTTAGTTTTTGGGAAGTCTTTCTTGCTATTTTATCAGAGGAATTCGGCTACGAAACTTACGCAGCCTACTGTGAGGATAAGAAACAAATAGACTACCAGGGTTATGTGCGTAAGCTATTGAAATTACTTGATCAGACTGAAGAGATGTATCTCAGTGCCATGGAGACCTGGGCTCAGGAGAGTTTAGGGCAGTCCCTCTTTGAACTCAATCGCTTCGATGCCATTTATCTGCTTGGCTTGGGTGAACTGGATCGGTTTTTCCCAGAGAAAATTCCTTTAGTTGATCACCTCGACTTCTTCAGGAACTGGGGAATTAGGGTAAAAAAACTCTCTGGCCTCCACTTGGACATCGACTATTCACCTCAAAAAAGCTCCCAGGCAATGAGTTTCGCCCTGAGAATCCCTCAAAATATCCATTTGGTGATGAATCCCCAGGGCGGTTGGGTAGATCTGGAAACCCTGTTCCATGAGATGGGTCACGCGCTGAGTCACACCTTTACCTCGCGGGACCTCTCTCCGTCTGAGAAAGATTTTTTCACCTCCAATGCGCTCTCAGAGACCTATGCTTTTTTGCTTCAGAACATCACCCTCTCCCCACCATTTCTTGAACGTCAACTGCAACTATCACCTCGAGAAATTGATGCCATAACCTCCTACAAGACTTTAAAAGACCTATCTGTTTTCAGAAGATACGCTGGCAAGTTTCTGGCTGAATATCAGATGTTCGCAGAAAATGATCTTGCCAACGGTGAACCGTACGCCACCCTCCTGAAGAAACACACGGGATTCTCCTACCTCCCGGAAACCCAGCTTTTCGATCTGGCCCCGGAATTTTACGCCCTTGATTATCTGATTTCATGGATGGCAGAGGCCACCATCGAGAAAAACCTCAGGAAAACTCTTGGACCTGAATGGATGTTCCAGGCAGAGGCGGGTGCCGTCTTAAAAGAATGGTGGTTTACGGGTAACCGCTATGAGCTGGATGAGTTTTTCCAGATCAATGGGCTGGGAGCCATTGACAGTGCGGATATCTTGAACAGATGGCTCGAAAAAATCCCCAACTGAGGGCAATTTCCTGAGTGAGCTAACCCGTTCGAGTGAGACCAGGGTTGCTCTTACCAGAAGTCCATCTTCTTCTTGTACTGTTTGCTAATAGTGTCGTGTAAGCGCTTGCGTTCCTTGGCGGATAAACGGGTGAAGCGAACCACCATGCCCCGGGGGGTTATTTCATCATCCGGGCCGTATCTGTTGGACCAGATCACTTCTCCTTCCGCCAGGATGGCCTCATCTTTCGAAAACTGAATGGTCATGCTGGCCACGTCATAGAGACGCAGCGGGTCTTCGCAGCGGACGAACGCCTGATGGGTGCTGATGTGCTTGGTTTCCCCTCTCATGGCCCCGTCTGCTGTAAGGACGACAACGGGATATTTTGCGTCTACTTTTGGATAATAGTGCCCTCTTTTTATCTTAAATGTATCCAAAATAATACCTCCATGAATTAGGTGTTGCCGCATTAATTGGGGTGGTAGCCTTCACAGATTGGCTCTGCCTCTAGAAAAAGTCACCATCATGCGCCGCCTGGCAGAACGTTCGTCAATCTTGGGGCAGCGATAATTGCAAGCCATATACCACAGAAATCTCAGGGGTTCAGGTGTCAGGTGTCAGGTGTCAGTGAAAAAAACAAAAAACTGAAACCTGAACACTGAAACCTGAAACCTTCTTTTTTAATGCTCAAGAAATACTTGACAAAATTATTGAACTTTAATAGGGTTTTAAGCCTCGTTGACTGGAAAGGATAAATTATGCGTTTGGGAGCTCCATATTTCACTAAATGTGCAGACGGACGTCTCTTCTTCTTTTTCTTTTTTATGGGCGTCCGCCCGGTCTCCTAACGCATAGCGTTGAGCCCCGGGTGGACCGAAACCGGTCGCCTCGGGGTGGATTACCGCTTCACAACCATTTGAGCTCAAGCCCCGGGGTGGGAAACCCTGGGGCTTTTCTTTTTTACATTGAAGCTCCCTGCAGCAAGCTGCAGGGAATCTTCGAAATGTAAGGAAGTGATTCTATTTTATTGTAGTGCGCTCGCTCTCCCCGTCCGCCTCCGGCGGACTACGGGGAATGCGCTCGCTGTTGCATTTTCAAAATTGTGAGGAGTTTTTGCCATGATTATCGTCTTGAAACAGGGAGTGAGCCAAGAAGAAGAAGATAACGTCCGCTCCATTCTGAGAGAGGAAGGTTGCCTCATTCGTGAAATGAGCACTGGCGAAGAAACTGTAATCGGCGCAGTGGGGAAAGTGAGTCGCGACATCCGGTTTTTTGAACAGTTGAGCGGAGTGGCCAAAGTAATTCCGGTATCTCGGCCATATAAGTTGGTCAGCCGGGAGATGCATCCCAAGGATACCGTGGTCCAAATTGGTGATGTGGAGCTAGGCGGCCCCCGCATTGTGGTCATAGCTGGTCCCTGTGCCATAGAAAGCCGGGAGCAGGCCATGACTATTGCCAGGGAGGTGAAAAGTTCGGGTGCTGTGTTATTTCGCGGCGGTGCCTTTAAACCGCGCACCTCACCTTACTCTTTCCAGGGACTGGGAGAGGAAGGCTTGAAGATTCTTGCCCAGATCCGAGAAGAAACAGGATTACGGATTGCCACCGAGATGACCTCTCCCAACCAGGTAGACCTGATGATGAAGTACGTGGACGTGGTCCAGATCGGTGCCCGCAACATGCAAAACTTCGAATTGCTCCGCAGTGCAGGCCGCATTGGCAAACCCGTCTTACTCAAACGGGGCCTCTCAGCCACCATGGAGGAATGGCTGATGTCAGCCGAATACATTCTCTCCGAGGGAAACGAGCAGGTTATTCTCTGTGAACGTGGTATTCGTACCTTCGAGCGTTACACCCGAAATACCCTGGACCTTTCCGCCATCCCTATAATCAAGAACCTCACTCACTTGCCCGTGGTCATCGATCCCAGCCACGCCACTGGTCTCAGGGAAAAGGTAAGTCCGATGGCTCGAGCCGCCATCGCCGCTGGAGCAGACGGTCTGATGATCGAGGTGCATCACGATCCCTCTAAAGCGCTCTCTGACGGCCCCCAGAGTCTCTACCCCGAACAGTTTCTGCAGCTCATGAGAGATCTTTATGTAATCGCTCCGGTGGTGGGCAAGCAACTTGACTTTGGCTATTTGGACAAAGCCACCGCTGCCCCAATTTTGCCCTCAGCGAGAACCGGTAGCCAGAGGCGTGCTGTTTTTGCCGGTGAGATGCAAGCTTTTGCCCACAAAGCAGCACAGCAGTTCTTTGGTAGTGGCATCAACATCGAATCAACAGCCTCGTTTCGCAATGTTTTTCAAGAGGTGAAAGAGGGCAAGAGTGACTTCGGTGTCATTCCTCTGGAAAATTCTTTAACCGGTAGTATTCACGAAAACTACGATCTTCTTCTGGAGTATGACGTCCGGATCGTTGGAGAGATAACCCTGCGTATCGTCCATGCCCTCATTGGCCATCCTGAGACGAAGTTTGAGGACATTAAACGGGTCATCTCTCATCCTCAGGCCCTTGAGCAATGTCGTGATTTCCTGGAAAACCAGAAAGACTGGGAATTAGTCGCGGCCAGGGATACAGCCACAGCGGTGCGGAGGGTTAAAGAAGAAAAAAACTCTGGCGATGTCGCCATCGCAGCGAGAGAAGCGGCAGATCTCTTCGAGCTTAGCATACTCAAAGAAGGCATTGAGACCAACGCCAGAAACTACACACGCTTTGCGGTCATTGCAGCTCATGCGTTAGAGAACGGACCCAAGAAAAAATCTTCCCTGGTCTACTCCACCAGCAACAAGCCAGGCGCCCTATTTGAAACCTTGAAGATTTTTTCTGAAAACGGAATTAACCTGGTTAAGCTGGAATCTAGGCCCATTCATGGTAAACCGTGGGAGTACATGTTCTACGTTGACTTGGAGGCCGACGTGGAATCAAATGAACTTCAAGGAGTGATGAAGAAGCTCTCGGAGAATATCGAGTTTCTGAAAATACTAGGATCCTATTAGAGTGCGGTTAGCAAGCGGCCAACTACGAGACACTAAAGTAGGCAGTGCGCAATTCAGAACGATCAACTAACAGATAAATACGAAATTCGAATATCGAAATCCGAAACAAATCCGAATTTTTAAAATCCAAATGATCCAAACACTAGACGGATCTCCTCAAGTAGTACCGTTTTGAACATTTGAACATTAGGATTTTGAATTTGTTTCGTGCTTCGGATTTAGGATTTCGAATTTGATACTAAGCGCTCCAGGTTCATAGTGTCTAGTTCCTAGTACCTAGTTGTTTTCTTGCCCGCTGCCTCCTGCCCGCTGACCTCCAAGTCCTCTCCCAGAGTCTTGAGGATGATCTCCGGTCCTTCTCCGAACTCCCTTTCCCATTTCCTGATATGACCCTGATCGGCGAAGCTGTAGTAGCGGTTTCGCCCAATAATCAAATGATCGAGCACCTGAATGGACATGATCTTCCCGGCCAGAAAGAGATCCCGCGTAATGGCGAAATCCTGGGTTGAGGGGCTCGGGTCTCCCGAAGGATGATTGTGGGCAAACACCATGGCCGCTGCGTGATGCTCAAGACCACTTTTGATCACTTCACGCGGATAGACCGCACTTGAGGTGAGGCTGCCCTCAAACAGGGTCTCCACCTGAATCACCTCATTGCGGCCGTTGAGGAAGATGACTTTGAAGACTTCTTTTTTTAAGTCGCGCAGAGAGTGCAGGAGGTATTCGTAGACCTCCTTAGAGGAAGAGATGAACTCGCGGCCCTTCAGCCGTTCCCGCAGAAATTTACGCGCAACCTCGTGCACCAGCTTCAAGCCCAGAGCGTTTTTCGGCCCAATGCCTGGAACCTGCTGGAGTTGAACCATGGAGGCCTCCAGCACCCCAGCAAGGCCATCGAAGCACCGGAGGGCTTCACGTGCAGTCTGTTTACAGTCACGCCTGGGAGTTGCCAGGGTCAAGAGGAGTTCGACAATCTCCTCATCCGTCAGCTTTTCCAGACCGTGGTCGAGGAACTTCTGCCGAAGCCGCTCACGATGGCCAGCAACACGGTTGCGCCAAGCCCTTGCATCCATTGTGGTGCCCCCTTTTTAGCTTTCAGCTATCAGCTGTCAGCCTTCAGTTTGTACTAGGAACGAGATCATTTCGCAATTCGCATTTCTCATCTATCATTGCAAATTGAAAGAAGACGCGAACAAAGACATACAACGAAATGAAAGATGATAAATGTCTAATGTGAAATGAGAGATTTGTGGTGCCTAGTGCCTAGTCTCAGTGCCCCATGCGCCTTGCGCTTCGCGCTCTGCGCTCTGCGCTTTACATCCCCACTCCTGCCACCGGAGTTTGACAGTCAGGACATTGACCCTTCTTGATGGCATAGTGCCCGGTGGCAAAGCCAAAACGATCTATGAGCACTGCCCCACAAGTATGGCAGAGAGTTTTCTCGCCTTGATCGCCGGGTACGTTGCCTGTATACACATACTGTAAGCCTACCTGCAGCCCAATCTCCCGAGCCCGCTTTAGGGTAGAAACCGGAGTGCTTGAAGTATCCTTGAGCAGGTAGGTTGGGTGAAAACGACTCACATGCCA
>JASFGC010000052.1:0-14762 GCA_050123975.1 Syntrophobacterales bacterium
TAAACCACATCGAATAGGTGAGGCCTAACCATTGAATGGCTCTAGATAGATTCGCTTGCCTAGTACGAATGAGGAGGTGATAATGGTTGCTCATCAAGACATAGCCGTGCACCTCCATGTCATAGCGCCCCACCATCCTCCCAATCGTCTCCTTGAACTTTTCATAATCATCTTTAGAGCGAAAGATATCTCTTTTGTCATTGCCTCTGGACAAAACATGATAGAAAGTATCTGGATAATTCATTCTCACCGAGCGTGCCATGAAATCATACTACCCTTAATCACAGCTATGTCAATATTTAAATGATAAATGAAGATGTGACCCCATTAATTGCGAAATAGGTTGACGAACCTTTTCTTTGAGGTATAAGTTGTGCATGTCTTGTCACTGAAGATTTTTCGGTCTATTTTTCTGCCGTTTTCCCGATAGCTCGATTCGTACCATAAGATGGTGATGAGGGAGGAGATTTTGTATGGAAGAGAAAGAATTCGAACAGACGCTCGTGCTCATTAAACCGGATGCACTGAAGAATTCTTTGACAGGATATGTGCTTTCTCAACTCTCCCAATTCCACACAGGTCTGCGCTACGCTGCAGCCAAGATCGTTTGGGTCAGTAGGCTTCTTGCCGAGGAACATTATGCTGAACATCGAGGGGAAATATTTTTCCCTGCGATTATAGAGTACCTCATGGGCAACATCCATTATGCCGATGAAGCCTGGAAAAGAAGAGTCATCGCCCTCGTCTATCACGGTCCAGGAGCAATTCAGAAAATTCGAGACATTGCTGGCCAGACAAATCCTCACATTGCCCGAGAGGAGTGTCCAGGATGTATTCGCGCCCTGGGTACAGTCGTTCCCATCAAAGATGCGTCAGGAAATGTCATCGGGGAGCGCATGGATAACCTCATCCACGCCTCCGCCACAAGTAGTGATGCGGAACGGGAAATCAAGCTCTGGTTCAAGCCCAATGATATCCCGCCGTTGATGCGTGCCTATCCTACTGAGGTAAGCAAGGATCATTACTATTTCAAGGAGGGCAAACTATATACAACGTACGAGCCAGACAGCATTTGTCTTATAGCACCTGGCGATATTGCTTGGCAGTCTGATATGGATGCACTGCGTTTGTTGTCCCAAGGTTCGCCTGCATCGGTCTCTCTTGAATCGGTGGTTGCCAAGTATCTCATTAACAGAGAAATAGAATAGGAGAGTAATTGAAGCTCCCTGCTGTCAAAAATAGCTCGAGTTGTCCCAACAATGGGTACACAATTTTTCTTTGGGCAGCCCGATCGCCTGCACCAAATCGTCCAGTTTCTGATACTGCAAAGTCGTCAACCGCAAGCGTTGTCTAATTCTATCAATCATTTCCACATATTTTTCAGACCCAGGCGTGTAATACTCGTCCAGATTTTCTTCATCACTTACTTCCATTTCGTTTATTACGCTCCGCCCGGCAAGATCCAATCTGGATCTGGATGTTGAGAAGTTGAGAAACTCACACGGGAAGATCAGGGTGGGACATGCAGGTCGCATATGAACTTCACTGGCACCATAGTCAAACAATATCTGGATGTTGTCCTTCAATTGCGTACCTCGTACGATGGAGTCTTCACAAAAGAGAATCCTCTTGCCCTCTATCATCGATCTGATGGGAATGAGTTTCATCTTGGCAACGAGGTCTCGAACCTCCTGGTTCTGGGGCATGAAACTCCGCGGCCATGTGGGAGTATATTTTACAAATGGTCTTAGATAGGGAATTTTTTTCTCGTTGGCATATCCGATGGCATGTCCAATGCCCGAATCCGGAATCCCCGCGACAAAATCAACTTCAACTTCATCATTCCTCGCAAGGGCAGAGCCACATCTATTACGCACAAGTTCTACGTTGATCCCTTCATATTCAGTGGCGGGGTAACCATAATAGACCCACAGAAAGGCGCAAATCTGCATCTTATCGCCAGGTTTGTTGCGCTGCTCGTACCCGTCAGCCGTGAGAAAGACGGTCTCCCCGGGCCCGAGATGTTTCTCGACTGTATAACCGAGGTTGGCGAAAGCGCATGATTCTGAGGCCACGGCAAAAGCCCCTTCTTTCTTGCCGATTACAATAGGGGTCCTGCCCAGCCTGTCTCTGGCTGCGTAAATGCCTTCTTGGGTGAGCAGCAGCATGGAGCATGAGCCTTGAATGGCTTCTTGAGCATTTCTTATTCCATCCTCAATAGACTCTTCCTCGCAAATGAGCATGGCCGCCAGCTCTGTCGGGTTTATCACCCCTCCACTCGTTTCCAAGAAATGTTTCTTATTCCTGAGCGCTCTTTGCTCAAGCTCTTCTGTGTTGTTAATCTTAGCAACAGTGACGATGGCGAATGTCCCCATGTGCGAGCCGATGAGCAAGGGTTGTGGGTCATTGTCGCTGATAATGCCAATGCCGCTATTTCCATTGAATTTTGGCAGATCAGCTTCGAATTTAGACCTGAAATAATTGTTCTCGATGTTATGAATGGATCTACTGAACCCGCTGGAGCTGTGGACCGCGAGGCCACCTCGTCTGGTACCGAGGTGGGAATGGTAATCTGTGCCGTAAAACACATCACTCACACAGTCATCTTTTGAGATAGTTCCAAATAGCCCACCCATGATCTGCTCCTCGCTGAGGTTAGTGTATACCCGGATATTTCATGAATCACTTGCTACGACCACGTCATGATTGCAGATTTTAGGTTTTAGATTTCAGATTGAAGGATGTCTAATGCAAGCTAGTTATATCAGAAATACATGAATCCGGCTTGAGCTTCCACCTGCTGCTTTATCTTTGTCGGTCTAGTGCAATCTCAAATCCGCATTCCGCATTCCGCAATCCGCAATCGCCAACCTGCTTTGGGCAGACTAGCCAATGCCCGCATGATATTCCTGCAGGGATCTTACTGAGTCTTTTCCTTGGCGGTAGGCGGCAATCCCCCTAGCAGCGGCAAGGGCAGCGGCAAGTGTGGTGATATAAGGCACCTTGTATTTGATAGCTGCCTTCCGGATGTAAGAGTCATCATGTTTGCTCAGCTTGCCGCTGGGGGTGTTGATTACCAGATGAATCTCCTTATTCTTGATGCCATCCACTATGTTAGGACGACCCTCATGCATCTTTAAGATGTGCTCAGATTGGATACCGTTTTCCGACAAGAATGTGTGGGTTCCAATGGTAGATATGATCTTGAACCCGAGGTTATCAAACTCCCGGGCAACCTCTAACACAGCGGGGCGATCTCTTTCCGACACGGTGATGAGAACGCTTCCCTCCGAAGGTAACAGCTGCTGAGCGCCCTCTTGGGCCTTGTAAAAGGCGAGACCGAAAGAGTCGGCCATACCGAGAACTTCCCCGGTCGATCTCATCTCTGGCCCCAGAAGTGGATCAACCTCGGGAAACATGTTAAAGGGGAAAACCGCCTCTTTGACCCCAAAGTGCGGAATTGACTGGCGTTTGAGGTCGAGGTCGGCAAGCTTTTTGCCGAGCATGAGCTGGGTGGCAAGTCGAGCCATCGAGATGCTGCAAACTTTGGACACCAGGGGTACGGTTCGCGAGGCACGAGGGTTGGCCTCTAGAATGTAAACGGTGTCATTGGCTATGGCATACTGGATGTTCATCAAACCTACCACATTGAGCTCCACCGCTATCCTTCTGGTGTATTCGTAGATGGTGTCTAGGTGCTTGGTGGGGATGCTGATAGGTGGGATTACACAGGCTGAGTCGCCGGAATGGATGCCGGCCAGTTCTATGTGCTCCATAACTGCCGGCACAAAGGCTTCGGTGCCGTCGGCAATGGCGTCTGCTTCGGCCTCAATGGCATTTTCCAAAAACTTGTCGATCAGAATAGGACGTTCAGGGGTAACATCCACTGCCACAGAAACATAATGCTTGAGCATCTCCTCATCGTGGACCACCTCCATGGCCCGTCCGCCCAGTACGTATGATGGCCGCACCATTAGCGGATAACCGATTTTTTCCGCTACCTCTAAGGCCTCCTCCAGGGTACTGGCCATTCCTGACGCTGGCTGCGGAATGCCCAGCTTGCGCATCATCTGACGGAAGCGATCCCGGTCCTCAGCCAGGTCTATGGTCTCCGGGGTGGTACCGATGATCTTCGCTCCCGCCTGGGCCAGTTCATTGGCTATGTTGAGCGGGGTCTGACCACCAAATTGTACGATAATGCCTTCCGGCTTTTCCTTCTCGTAGATACTCAACACATCTTCCACTGTGAGAGGTTCAAAATAGAGCTTATCTGAGGTATCGTAATCGGTAGAAACCGTCTCCGGATTGCAGTTGACCATGATGGATTCATAGCCTTCATCCCGCAGGGCAAAGGCGGCGTGGACACAGCAGTAGTCGAACTCAATACCCTGACCGATACGGTTCGGCCCCCCACCCAAAACCATGATCTTGGGCCTGTCGCTCCGTGCAACCTTGTCAGGAGCGTTATAGGTGGAGAAATAATAGGCCGCATCCTCCACCCCGCTTACAGGCACAGGCTCCCAGGCTTGCACCACTCCTAAATTGGTGCGCCGCAGCCGAATCTCAGTCTCAGGAATCTCTAGAATTTGCCCCAGGTAGCGATCCGAAAATCCGTCTTTCTTCGCTTGCACCAGCAGCTGCTCAGGCAATTCTTCACCCTTGTACTGGAGCATCTGCTCTTCGAAGTCAACGAGCTCCTTCATCTGTTCAATGAACCACGGTTTGATATGTGTCTTGGCATAGAGATCATCTATAGTCGCACCTTTGCGCAACGCTTCGTACATGACGAACTGCCGCTCGCTCGAGGGCTCAGCCAGCAGTTCCATCAATTCAGACAGGGACCGCTCATGGAAATCCTTGGCAAAGCCAAGACCATATCGGCCGTTCTCCAGGGAACGGATGGATTTCTGGAAGGCTTCTTTGTAATTCTTGCCGATACTCATGACCTCGCCCACAGCGCGCATCTGGGTGCCGATCTTATCCTCAGCTCCCTCGAATTTTTCAAAGGCCCAGCGGGCAAACTTCACCACTACGTAATCACCGGACGGTGTGTACTTCTCCAGCGTTCCATCTCTCCAGTAGGGAATCTCGTCCATGGTCATACCGCCCGCCAACATGGAAGAGATGAGAGCAATGGGAAACCCGGTGGCCTTGGACGCCAGGGCGGAGGATCGTGAAGTTCTCGGATTAATCTCGATCACCACCACCCTGCCCGTCTTGGGATCATGGGCAAACTGAATGTTGGTGCCGCCAATTACTTGGATGGCCTCGACAATGTCATAGGAATATTTTTGTAGCCGTTCCTGCAATTCAGTAGCGATGGTGAGCATGGGAGCGGTGCAGTATGAATCCCCGGTGTGCACTCCCATTGCATCGACGTTTTCAATAAAGCAGACAGTAATCATCTGATTCTTGGAATCGCGCACCACTTCCAGCTCCAGTTCCTCCCAGCCAAGAACCGACTCCTCAACCAGCACCTGACCCACGAGACTAACCGCCAGGCCCCGGCTAACGATGGTGCGTAATTCCTCGACGTTGTACACATGGCCGCCCCCCCAGCCACCCATGGTATAAGCGGGGCGTAACACCACTGGATAACCAAGATCATCAGCAATTCTCTCAGCCTCTTCCACAGAAAAAGCTGGGGCGCTGTTGGGCATCTCGAGGCCGAGTTTATTCATGGTATCCTTGAAGGCAATTCTATCTTCACCACGCTCGATGGCATCCACCTCCACACCGATAATCTTGACCCCGTATTCTTCAAGCACCCCCTCCCGCGCCAATTCCGAAGAGAGATTCAGTCCAGACTGGCCACCTAGGTTGGGCAACAGAGCATCAGGGCGTTCCTGCTTTATTATCTCTTTCATTGACTTGAGATTGAGCGGCTCGATATAAGTGACGTTTGCCATACCCGGGTCGGTCATGATGGTCGCCGGATTGGAATTCACCAGCACGATCTCATAACCTAGTTGGGTCAGCGCTTTACAGGCCTGGGTGCCAGAATAGTCAAACTCACAAGCCTGACCTATGACAATAGGACCGGACCCGATAATCATCACTTTCTTGATGTCATCCCGCCTTGGCATACTAGTCTCCTCTTATTGTGCGCTACGATTTCTGTGTGAGGGAGGTAAACCCTAATGATGCAAACTCACAAGGGTTGAGATACGGAGTAGTTTGAGGTTCGCTGGAATATTAGGAGAACAACCTCTGTGTGTCAAGCTAAAAGGATTAACATATCTGTCAGAGGTGCTAATAGAAACTCAAGGATTGTAGATTTTAGATTGAAGATTGAAGATTTAGCAAAAAGGAGACAGGAGTTAGGAGTCAGAATTTAGGTTTCAGTGTTTCCCGCTTCTCTTTAGACGGGATCTTCGACAGGTTTCAGCTTTTGTGTTTTTCTTTCCTGACACCTGAAACCTGACACCTGACACCTTCAATCAGCTGGCAGTCTTTATTAGCATAGCAAGTGAGCGCTGAACTAAAAAAGCCACCTTAAGGTGGCTCTCTGTCTCTATGGTGCCGAAGGCCGGACTCGAACCGGCACGGGTCTCCCCACCACCCCCTCAAGATGGCGTGTCTACCAGATTCCACCACTTCGGCATTATCTTACTTTGCTTCCGCTGATCCTTCACTTGGAGCGGGCGCTTTATTCTCCGCTGCCGGTGGTTCTGTTGTCGCCCCGTTTTCCCCTGCCGGGGTTTCAGGTGGTACCTCAATTTCCTTGACCGCCGGTTCCGTTACCGCAGGCTTGACCCCACTCATTACCGACTCGCCAGTAACGCGAGTGGAACGGCTAGCCAAAATAAGTGAAGTAAGCATGAAAACAATTGCGACAACTGTGGTCAGTTTGCCGAAAAAGGTACCGCCACCAGTTGAACCGAACAGTGTTTGTGAAGAGCTACCAAAAACCGCCCCGATCTCCGATCCTTTGCCTGTCTGTAGCAGAACAATGATGATCAGGGCAATGCATACTAAGAGATGTAAAATGACGAGTGCTGTCTGCATAAAGCTGAAACTTCCTTCTATCTATTAAAGCGCTGCAATATAGTCTATTTATTCTTCAAAATCAACAATCCTGATGAAAGAAGCTCCCTTCAAACTTGCTCCCCCAACCAGGGCACCATCTATATCCGGCTGCGCCATCAATACATCCACGTTCTCCGGTTTGACGCTGCCACCATACAGGATACGTATACTGTTTGCAACCGTATTGTTAAAGCGCTCAGCGAGGTTCCCTCGTAAGAAAGCGTGGGCCTCCTGGGCCTGCTCTGGCGTGGCCGTATGACCGGTACCTATGGCCCACACCGGCTCGTAGGCCAAGACCAATTGGCCAGCGTGCTCTTCTCCCAAACCCGCGAGACCGCCTTTGAGCTGCTCAGCCAAAACATCAAGTGTATTGCCAGCTTCTCTTTCCTTTAGAGTCTCACCAATGCACAAGATAACCGCGAGCTCGTTGGCCAACAGCGCTAGAGCCCTACGATTTACACTTTCATTGGTTTCGCCGAAGTACTGGCGTCGCTCTGAGTGTCCAACTATGGAGTAATGGCAACCCAGATCGCGCAGCATCGGAGGCGAGATCTCCCCAGTGTAAGCCCCCTGGTTTTCCCAGTAACAGTTCTGCGCCGAAAGCTTAATAGGGCTCCCTGCCAGGGCGGAGGCCACCGCAGCAATGGCCGTAAAAGCAGGCGCCACTGCGACCTCGCGATCATCAAAACGCGTGATCCCGGTCTTGAGCTCTTCTGCCAGAGCCACAGCTTCGGCCACGGTAAAATGCATTTTCCAGTTTCCTGCCATGAGGGGCGTACGGCTACTCATATTCTAATCCCTCCTCCAAAAAGTGATCGACGCAGAGCGCAAAGCGCCAAGCGCAGAGCGTTAGAATCCAGAAGTTAGGGTCAAGAATTCAGAAGATAAAACCTGGTACAAATCTTTGTCTTCTCCTGGCTCCTGCCTCCTAAATTCTTTTTCTACGCTCTGCGCTCTGCGCTTTGCGCTTTGCGTCTGTGACAACGGACTACAGTCTTTCCCCCATATAAAGGGCCAGATCGACCAACCGGCTCGCGTAACCGAATTCGTTGTCATACCAGCTCAAAACTTTCACCAGTCGACCATCTATAACACTTGTCAAGGCTGCATCCACCGCAGAAGAGTAAGAACTGGTGTTAAAATCCATTGAAACCAGAGGCTCGGTAACATAGGCGAGGATGCCCTTCAGTCGGCCGTTGGCCTCCTGTTCCAACACCTTGTTCACCTCTTCCTTGGTAACATCACGGCTTACGCGCCCTACAAAGTCAACCACGGAGACATTGGGGGTGGGAACGCGGATGGCCATGCCATCGAGCTTGCCTTTCAGTTCGGGAATAACCAGGGTCACTGCCACTGCGGCTCCAGTGGTGGTCGGAACCATGGAAAGAGCCGCAGCCCGTCCCCGACGCCGATCCTTATGCAACCCGTCCAGAAGATTCTGGCCCATGGTGTATGCGTGAATGGTAGTCATCAACCCGTGTTCGATGCCAAAAGAGTCGTGAAGAATCCTGACCACAGGCGCCAGGCAGTTCGTGGTGCAGGACGCATTGGAGACAATATCGTGGTTGGCTGGATCATAGGTATCCTCATTGACTCCCAGGACAAAGGTGGCGTCCACGTTTTTTCCGGGTGCACTGATGATCACCTTCCGAGCCCCAGCCTTCAAATGATTCGCAGCAGCTTCTCTATCCCTGAAAAGTCCGGTACACTCCAAAACGATATCCGCACCCAAATCTTTCCACTTCAGCTCGTCAACGTTCCTAATCTGGGTGCAGTGGACTTCCTTACCCCCTATTATCAGATTCCCGTCCCGGACTTCCACCGGGGCGTCAAAGCGACCATGGACTGAATCATAGCGGAGTAAATGAGCGAGCTCCTCTGGATCACTGAGATCATTGATGCCAACTACTTCAACGTCCATTCCGCGTCCGATAATACTTCTTATCACCCCCCGACCAATACGACCAAAACCGTTGATTCCAACCTTGACAGCCATATTCACATCCTCCCTCAGAAATTACTGTTGTTCCGACCAAGTCTAGATGATTGTATTTTCTCAACGCCAACAATGCAAAGGTGCACCGGTTGCATTCTTTTGTTTCAACTTAAGCTCCATTACCAAACCGTCTTCCCTGGATTCTGGATAATAACATGGTCTCTTGTGCACAACCACAAATCCGAGTTTTTCGTATAAGGCCCGCGCCGCCCTGTTTGAGCAACCCACTTCCAGTACCGCCAATCGTGCTCCCGCCGCTTGGCCCAATTGAAAAGCATGCACTAGTAATTGCCAACCGATTGAGCGGTGCCGAAACTCCGGATGTACTGCCAAATTCGTAATTTGGAGTTCATCCGCTACCAGCCAAAAACAAATGTAGCCCAGCACTTGACTGAGGTGGTCTTCTGCCTTTACTCGGGCTACTCTCAAGCGAGCGTAGGATTTCCCCAGCTCCGCCTCAAAAGAAGATTTACTCCAAGGGCTGGCAAAACTTTCCCGCTCTATGGCAAGCACTTGGGCAAGATCAGCCGGTTGCATGGGTTCAACACTGAAGCGCTCACCACTATCATCCTCAAGTCGGAAATCTAAGCTGCGTGCAGCTGAATGAATATCCTCGGCTGACTGGTGATCATCCACAAGATTCTACTCCACTACTTCTTGATCTAGAATCTCACTTGCCAATGAAATACTTCGCCGTCCATATTCCTTAATGCTTCGAGCCAATTCATCCACCGTATTGTCTTGGCGCGAATGTGCCAACTTGAGGAGCATGGGTAAATTCACGCCAGTAACGACCTCGATTCCCTCCTGATTGAGAAAACTGAGACTCAAATTAGAGGGCGTCCCGCCGAACATATCAGTAAGCACAATCACTCCATCCCCGTCATCTACCTCATCCATTGCCTTGTTAATTTGCTGGCGCAGTTCGTCCACCGGCAAATCTGGGTCGAGTGATAGTCCTACGCAATTGTCCATCTTATCTACAATCAGCTCAGCAGTAGCAACGAACTCTTGTGCTAACCGCCCATGAGTAACCACCAATATACCTACCATTAGAATTCTCCTAGCGAACTATCACCTTGGGATGTTCTCAGCCACAGTGAACAAAGAAACTATATGCAAATGCAAAGTAAATCTGAAATTCCAAAGCAATTGAGGAATTTAGGTATTTAGGAATTAGGGAATTCACAAACTGAGCACTCCAGTAACGATATTTCTCTAATTTTTCTTAATACCTTAATCCCAGAATTCCTCAATCCCCTAATACCGCAATTCCTAAATTTGCTTAGTCCACCTCCACATCCCGGTGGCCCACGGTTACCGGATATCCCAAGCCGGCCATTTGCTCTTTCAATTGCTCTGTAATCACCACAGATCGATGTTTTCCCCCTGTACATCCCACAGCGATGGTCAGATAGTTTTTACCTTCATCACGATAACGAGGCAAGAGATAGTTTATCAACTCGATAAATTTCTCCAGAAAAAGTTGGGTTTCTTCCCCTTGCATAACAAAATGAATTACCGGCTCCTGGGTACCATTCAAGTCTCTCAGCTCCTTGACAAAGAAAGGATTGGGCAGAAATCTTACATCCATAACAATGTCTGCCTCCATTGGCACACCGTATTTGAAGCCGAATGACAAAACATTTACCTGAAGTGTATCCTTGGCAGGGTATATTGTGTAGAGCCGGGAGATCATCCGCTTTAACTCGTGTACATTGAGATTGGACGTATCAATAACCCGGGTTGCCATGCCTTTAAGATCTCTGAGGCTTTGCCGCTCGGCTTTGATTCTATCCAAAACAGTGCCCTCTCCTGCCAGAGGATGTTTGCGGCGAGTCTGACTGAAGCGGCGCTGTAGGTCCTCGTCGCTTGCCTCCAGGAAGACAATCTCCAAATCGGTGCCACGCTGCCGCAGCTCAGCGAAGATTCTCGGATAGCTTTCCAGAAAGCTGCGCTCACGAATGTCCATACCCAAGGCTATATGCCAAAGCCCATCGGAGGATTCCTTGCGCAGTTTGAGAAAATCCGGCAGCAATACAACCGGCAGATTGTCAACGCAGAAGTAGTCAATATCTTCAAATGCCTTTATGGCTGTACTCTTCCCAGATCCAGAAAGTCCCGTGATCACCACGACTCGCAACCCCCTATAATCATTCGTTCTTCCTGAATCATTCATGGTTGCCTCCAAACGAGCAGTTGCCTGAAAGCAAAAATAATTGGAGTAGTGGAGTGTTGGAGTAATGGAGTAATGCAAAATATGCCGAGAAATGCTTCCGCAAAATGAATCAATAATCCAGTACTCCAGTACTCCATTCTGATTGTGCTCTTTATCAACTCTGTGATGAAAGAGTACCCGTATGTTATGGAAGGCGTATATTATGCGATTAGATGCTCAAAATGGCGAGAAAAGTCAGTAAGAAGCTTACAATATTGGCCTGAGACATGTTCGGTCAGAACTCTTTGTCTTCTTCCTGGATTACTTCAAAGAGTTCTTCTTCCGTCCCTGCCTCCAAGAGCCTCTGGCGAAAGTGGGAACTCTTGAGCAGCCTGGATATCTTAGCCAAAGCACGCAGATGAATACCGGCGGAATTTTCCGGAGCTATGAGCAAGAAAAAGAGGTGTGTTGGTCTACCGTCCATGGAATCAAACTCGATCCCTTGAGTACTTCGCCCGAACGACAGGACCAGTTCATCAAGATCCTGAACCTTACCGTGAGGTATGGCTATACCATCACCAATGCCGGTGCTGCCCAGCCGTTCGCGCTCAAGGAGTACCTCCACGAGAGCTTCCTTGTCCAAATTAGCCTTGCAGTTCAGCAGGGCTTCGGTGAGCTCCTCCAGCACCTCTTTTTTTGTACTCGAACGAAGTTCTGGAATGATGCATTCCTTATACAGGATGTCCAGTATCTTCATGTATGCTCTCAGTGCACCTCTTGCCTATGGCCACGAGATCTCTCGCATCTACCCTGACGGCCGAGCCCTCATCAGTTCTCGGGTTCTATGAGACCGTAGTTGCCATCCCTACGTCGATAGATGACGTTGATGTTTTGGGTTCTGGCATTGGTAAAGACCAGGAATTCGCTGTTGGCAAGATCCATCTGCATCACTGCTTCATCTATATCCATAGGTTTAGCATTGATCTGCTTTGTCTTGATGACCTCTGGCCCACGGTCTTCCTCAAAGCTCTCACCAGCCAAGATGTTCATCTTCATCACCAACGGTTTTGTGCCGCCATCGCTTTTCCGCTTCTTGAGTTTCTCTCTGTATTTCTTGATCTGAGCTTCAACTTTATCTACCACCATGTCGATGGCCGAGTACATATCTCCGGTTTCTTCTTGGCCATTAATCCGGAGGCCATTGGCATTGATGCTTACCTCGGCGATGTGCCTGAACTTTTCTACTGAAAGTACCACATGGGCCTCAATGGGATCTTCAACGTATTTCTTAAGACGATAGAGTTTCTCGTGAGCGTAATTTCGTAACGTATCAGATGCATCAATCTTCCTGAAGGTAACCGAAACCTGCATCTACATCCTCCTCAATTGGAGTGTTCTAGCCGCATTTCTGAGACAGTAACCTACTCAATTATACTATTGATTGCAACCAAACCCAAAGCATCAATGTGAGATGTGTGATCTGTGATGTGATTGGAATTTGGCGCTATTTTCTTTTCCGCCTTTTGGTTCCCCACACAGGCTGCTTCCGTAGGTTTGAAGGTAATATGCCAAGCAGCTCCCGATACTTGGCCACGGTTCTGCGGGCAATGTCGATGTTCTCCTCGCGCAGCTTCTCAACGACGGCTTTGTCACTGTAAGGTTTCTGCGGGTCTTCATTGGACACCAGCTGACGGATGCGCTCCTTCACACTTTCCGACGCTACCGCCCCACCACTAAAACTACTTATTGAGGAATTAAAGAAATATTTGAGTTCAAACACCCCCCGGGGTGTATGCATGTACTTGTTTGTGGTCACTCGGCTAATTGTGGACTCGTGCATGTTCAGATCTTCTGCTACATCGCGCAAGACGAGAGGCTTGAGATGAGCAATGCCTTTTTCAAAAAAATCACGTTGAAACTTGATGATACTCTCAGCCACTCGGTAGATGGTACGCTGCCTCTGATGAATGCTCTTGATCAGCCAGGCGGCAGAGCGCAATTTGCCTTGAATATATTCACGTGCCTGATCGGTAACGTTCCCGTCCTTGCTCAGGGCCTCGCGGTAAAATGGGCTTATCCGCAGCTTCGGCATTCCGTCTTCGTTGAGGAGGATGACAAATTCATTGTCCACTTTGTGCACGAAAATGTCGGGACTTATATATTGGACTTCCTCTTCATCATACTGCCTGCCGGGTTTGGGATCCAGCCCTGTTATAATGTCAATGGCCTCGCGGATCTCCTCTGGGTTCCTGCCGGTGGCCTTGACAATGGCATGGTAGTTCCTACTCTCCAAGTCGCGCAAGTGATTGGTAATTATGTTGACTACCAGGTCATCTTCAAGCGCGAGATTTCTGGCTTGAATCAGCAAACATTCCTGCAGGTCCCTGGCTGCCACCCCCACCGGATCAAAACCATGAATATAATGAAGCACCTCTTCCACCGCAGGCTCTTCACATTCTGCCATCTCAGCTATCTCGGCTGTGGTGGCCTTCAAGTAACCATCCCGGCCCAGATTACCAATGATCATGGTACCCACTTTTTTCTGGGCCTCACTCAAGCTTGACATATGTAATTGCCACAGTAGATGGGCATCTAGTGACGGCTTTTGAACCAGGCGACTTTCCACCGCCGGCAATTCCCGGCCCTCTTCGCGCTCAATGCGCACCTTGCTGCCGGAACTGTAGTCTCCCAGGTAATTCTCCCAGTCAAAATCCTCTTTGGCTTTTTCATCAATGGTTACCTCGGAGACACTAGTCTCGACGCTGGCAGGTTGTTGTTCTTTTTGAGCTTGATCTTCTTGCTCCGGTCCAACATCCTGGCTTTCCTCTAGGAGAGGATTTTCCTGAAGTTCCTCGCTTATGGTTTCCAGCAATTCCAAGCGGGACAGCTGCAACAGTTTAATGGCCTGCTGCAGCTGTGGAGTCATAATCAACTGCTGCGCGAGTTTCAGGTGTTGTCTAAGTTCTATCGCCATTGCCACTCAGCATTGTTAGAGGGTAAATTCTTCTCCCAAATAGATGCGACGGGCACTCGGGCTCGAAGCAATATGGGCAGGATCTCCTTCTTCCAAAATAGTGCCTTCATTTACGATATACGCACGGTCACAGACCTTGAGAGTCTCCCGCACGTTGTGGTCTGAGATGAGGATGCCTATACCCTTTTCCTTTAACTGAGCGATGATTGCCTGGATATCGCTAACAGCTAAAGGATCTATACCAGCAAAAGGCTCATCCAGCAGCAGAAAACTGGGACTGGTCACCAGAGCTCTGGTGATCTCCACTCGTCTTCTTTCGCCTCCTGAAAGAGCATATCCCTTGTTGCGAGCCAAATGTCCAACACTCAGCTCATCGAGGAGTTCTGTAAGTCGCTGTCGTCTTCTCTCCCGGCTCAGATCCATGGTCTCAAGGATTGCCATGACGTTTTCTTCCACCGTCAATTTTCTGAAAATCGACGGTTCTTGTGGAAGATAGGTAATACCCCCCCGAGCCCGGAGGTACATCGGTTGCGAAGTTATGTCTTTACCATCCAGAAAAATCTCACCTTCATCTGGACGAATTAAGCCCACGATCATATAGAAGG
>JASFGC010000053.1:0-14465 GCA_050123975.1 Syntrophobacterales bacterium
CAGCGGAGCAAGAGAATTTTCCAGGCCAAAAGCTTCGGCCGGAATCACGAAAGATATCTCTCGCGCATGCAGTCCTCCTGCCAGGGCTGCTGGCACTGCGCTGAAGATTAATGCCAACCTTTTCACCTGCGCACAGTTTATCCCCACTGATTTTGCCATTTCTTCGTCTTCCCGTATTGAACTGAGCTTCAGTCCCAATCTCGATCCACAGAGAACCCAGTGCACCCCGACTACTATCAAGCTCAAGATCAAGGTGAGAGAATAGGTCAACATAGGGTTATTGTTCGGCGGCAGAGAAAGACCGGCAGCTCCTCCGGTCCACCATGATAGGTTACTTGTTAACTGGCTGCCCAGCAGTAGGAGACCCAGGGTGGCCAAGGCAAACACGGCTCCATGTAAGCGAAAAAGGGGCAGGCTTAGAAGGGCAGCAGTCACGAGGACCAAACATGCCGCCAGCAGGAGGGCGAGAACAAGCGGTTGGCTGTGCTTGATAGCAAGTGCTGTGGCGTAAGCTCCCAGGCCGAAAAACAGTCCATGTCCCAAATAGAGATAACCCAGGAGGCCACCAATCACGTCATAGCTCAGTGCCATTGTTACATACAGTAGGACGGTGAAAAGAAGAATTCTGGCGTACTCACCCCAAATGCTTGGAATGAATAAGAGTGTTGCCCCTAGAGCACAAACGGGAATGAGAACAAGGCTTAGCTGTTTTAGTGTTACCCTTTTGTTGGAAAAAAGCGCCATGGCAATACCGGTTCCCTTCGGGTCTCCACTTACCTCACAGCTAATGACGAACGGTGCCAGCTTTTCTGACAAATAATCCTTGAGGTCGCCAGCAAAGGAAAGCGAGCAGTAAACCCACAGAGAGGAGATTGGCCCAGTGGGCCCCAAAAGGTGTCGCGAGCATGGTTTCCAGAGTGCCGAGTGCCAGCCCACCAGCGAGTGGTCGAGTGAGAGAACCACTTCCACTTATGACAACAAGAAAAAGCGCTTTCAGTGTTAATGGCAGACCGAGATGAGGACTGACCGTAAAGAGGGTGACATAAAAAAGGCCTGCCATGGCAGCGAGGCCGGTAGCCATGGCGAAGGCGACACCAGTGACACGAGTTAGCGAGATTCCCACCAAGGTAGCCCCTGTGGGATCTTGGGAAAGAGCCCGGAGACGCCGACCACTGTCGGTGCGACTGAGCCATACTTGTAGAGCTGCTGAGATAGCCAGCATGAGGATGAGCACGAATAATCTGCTGCCGGGCAGATAGATCTGTCCCAGTCTGATCGTGCCGAATTGGCTCATCAAACCAGCCATTGAGCTGTCCCATAAGGTTAAGGTCCCTTCCTCCAGTATAAAAGCCAGGCCTAGAGTTATGAGCAATGCCGGGATCAAGAAGTCATCGGAGGAACGTTTGATGGAGGCCTGCAGGAGGCAGCGAAAGGTGAGCCAGCCGAGAACGGCAAATACAAGTGGAACCACAACAAAGCCAGGAAGCATGCCGGTGGGCCAGAACTCATAAATGGCCTGAAAGGTGAAACCGGCCAGAACCAGAAACCCTCCGTGGGCCAGGTTCAGCAGACCGAGCACCCCAAAACAAAGGGCCAGGCCCACAGCGACCATGGCGTAGATACCACCGAGGAGTAGGCCGCTTAGAAGGAGTTGAGTAAACGTTGCTAGGTCCAAGATCTTGTCCTGGTATTAGGATCAGCTGTTTCCACCTCAAAATCTTCCCCCTTTCGTAAAGGGGGATTGAGGGGGATTTTGTCGAGCGAAGCGTTAACTCAACAGCATTGAACGCTCATGTATTGCTCATATCCCACATCATGCCTTCGATTCTGTTTGCTGATACACACCTTGCGCCCTGCGCCTTGTGCCTTTTTATCTTTTGTCCCAAGCCGGGGTGGGGTATATATGCTTTCCTGTAGCCACCTCAGGTGGCCAAATGATCTGGTACCTACCGCTTTGGATTTGAGATGGGTAGGTGTTAATTGCACCAACGCCGTTCTCTGCGAACCATATGGGTCCACCTATAGTTGTAATCCTCAAATCTTTTAATGTCTTCATGAGGGGTACAGGCTTCAGAATGCCCGCCTGGCCGAGAGCCGCCTCCGCGATTTCAAAGGCCATCATGTACGCCGGAGACCAGGGATAGTCGTCCACATCGATTTTTGCTTCCTTGAGTATGGCCAGGAATCGCTGGGGATTGCTATATTTCATCCCAGGCTCCCAGTATGACTGGCCCACCACATAGTCGGCCGCATCTCCGAGGGGCTGGCGAAACACACCGCTGTGATGTATGCAATGAAACTCCCGGGGAGTTAAATTTAGCTCTTTGGCCTGTTTCATAAAGGCCACGGCAAAGGGGATGTTGGAAGAGACGTAGACGATATCAGGGTTGAGCTTCTTGAGTTCCAGGATCACCGATGTAAAGTCGCCGATATCCGGAGGGAGCACCTCGCCAGTCAGGACCTTGAGTCCGGCCTCTTCAGCCAGTTGTCGCGAACCTTTATAGACGCCGACGGGATGGAGAGTATCTTCGACAACAAAGCCAACCGAGCGGGCCTTTTTCTCAGCTTTGACCATTTCCCAATAACGATAGGTGTATCTGGGGGCGGCATCGATTACGCACACGATCCACTTGAAACCACGGTTGTAGACCTTCGGGGAATTGGCACAGATCGCTATGAACGGCACCTGGTGCTGTTCGGATGCAGTACTTGCAGCAAAGGTGAGGGGGCTGCTGTAGGGACCGAAGAGCAAATCTACCTTATCCACGGTTACCAGCCGTTCATAGAAACGCCGGGCGGTGGCTGCATCACTGCGGTCATCATAGGTAATGAGTTTCAAGGGTAGTTTTCGACCGTACTTTTTGAGGTAGATTCCACCTTGGCGATTTACCTCGTCCACCCAGGCCTGAAAGAGTCGTTGAAAAGGACCTATCTCAGTGGAAAATTTGCCGGATACAGAGACGGTTGCGCCCACCCGTATGGCATCTGGGGTTTGGGCACGCGAATCTGCAGAAAAGACAAAGAGACCGAGAAAAAGAATTCCAGCGATCCAGACATAAAAGACTCGTTTTCTCATGGCTTCACCTCCGCCTAAACTTCAAAAGCCACCCAGCACGAGTCTGGATGGCTTTCACCTAGAGCATAACTCGATAACAAAATCTTATTGAGCCGCATCTTTCAGGAGGCTCTATATGTTTAACTTTTATCCGGTTCTTGACCACCGTGTCAAGGGGAAAAGAGAGGTGAGAATGGAATGATTCTCTCGGGTAAATGTGGTATACAATCCTTGAACTGCACTCTATCCAAAGGCGTAATACCACTATCCATGGACACGAAGAATCCTCATATCGTCGATCTATTTAAAGATTTTGCACAAGCACAGCAAGAGCTGCTGAGGGACTGTCAGTCTGAAGTGAAGCAACGCGTTAATGGTAGATTCGAGCGTTTGCTAGCCCATGGGTCGTTTCAGACTGATTCCCCAGTATTGAGACAAGCTTTACTCGATCCATACTTCCCCCTGGGCATGTTGGAACAAACGGTTTTCGCAGACGTCGACGGCATGCGCTTTTACATTAATAAAAGGAGGCTCGATTTGGAGCCTGGACTTGCCAAGGAACTGGAGAAATGGTCGGAGGCTTTTCTCTTAATCCGAGGTGACATTCAGACGCTGTTTGATCCCGAGACAATCACCTGTATTCCCCTGGATGGCAAGAGACATCAGCTTCCCACAGGTCAATGGTGCACACTGTGCGGGGTGTGCTGTCAGATTGGCGGTGTTCCACCCATATCACCGGCAGGTGTCCGGTATCCAGGCTACTGGGATACCTATCTGGCTGGAGGTGCAGTAAAGAATCAGCAGTTATGTCCTTTTCTGTTCCAGTACTTCGGTGAGCAGAAATTTTTCTGCGCCATCCATACCATCAAGCCCATAGCTTGTCGTCAGTTCGGTGAGGCAGAATGTCGCCGCCGTCTTGTCGAGGGAGGCTTGCATAGGTATTCAACTAGGAACTAAACACTAGGAACTAAGCACCAGAAACTAAGCACTAGGAACTACGGGGAGAGGAACGACGCGGAGACACGGTGACACGGAGACGCGGCGATAAATGCGAGAAAGGCGAGACGGGCGAGACGAGAGGCCGGGCGAGACGAGAGGCCGGGCGAGACGGGGAAAGACGTCAGAGGACAGAAGGAAGATTGCGGATTTGGGATTGCGGATTTGAAATAGGCATAGGGCATAGAGTACGGCACCTTGCACCCTGTACCCTGTACCCTGTACCTTAACTACTGACTCCTGTCTCCTGAATTCTTTTTTTCTGCTTACCGCTTGCTGCTTACTGCTTACCAATACTAGGTTTTAACATGACTCAAATACTCAGCGGCATATGTCCGGAAGGAATCATGGTGGCTACAGACAGTATGGCCACCAGTTTCGATGAGAACGGCAAGGAGAATCATTTCACGGTTGATAAATTGTTCTCCATAGGCAGTCATGCCTTTATCGTCAGCGGTGGGATGGGTATAAGCGTCGAGCTCAGCATGCGATTCAAACGCTACGCAGAAGAGCGTAAATTGGTAGGAATCGAGGAGATAACAAGTGGTGTTGGACCTTACCTATCCGACCAGTACCGGGAGGTGTTGCGCCGTGGCAGTGGCACAAAGGTCATGAATGAGGAGCTTGATAGGATTTACTTTGTGGTGGGGGGTTACTCCTTTCGCTCCCAGCAAGAGCCCTATCAACTAGCCCTCTGGGGGAGCGAAGCAGGGCAACTTCCCCTGCAGCGCATACAGATAGGTCCCTGTCTGGCGGTTCCCAGAACCATGTCCGGGGAGATGAGACTGTTTCAGATGTGTCAAAGCAATTGTCAGCTTTCGGAATTAGTTGAGTTCGCGGAAGCGTTTCTTCAAAAGCAGTCTGAGGTTAATTCGCAGGTCGGTCCGCCTTTCAGAATTGGAACGATTACTGCATCTGGATTTACCCGATTGTAGCCCCACAGGTCTATTTGGGATTAAGAACTAGTAGGGCTGAAAAAGTTCAACCACGGAGACACAGAGGACACAGAGGAGGGTGATTTTTCCCTGGCCGGGAGACGGCGGCCAGGGAAAAGTGCCTCCGCCTTCGGCGGAAGCACTTCTGCTACAGAACATTGGTCTAGGTACGATCTCCGCATGCACGTAGATTGCCAGAATGGCTGTGTTTTTTTCTCCGCGCTTCGCTTGGAGTCCCACCCTGCGGGTGGGTTCCCGGTTTGCCCGATCAGAGGCCTGTCCCGCTGACTAAGCGGGGCTCCCGATCGGGCAAATGGAAATTACGCTCTGTGCTCTCTGTGCCTCTGTGGTCAACCAACAAGTCGAGCATAATTCGTGGAGCCAATTACACTGCTACCATAAGTCAGCAAGTCAGCATGAAAGAACGGTTGGAATAAATGTCGACGTCTTTCATAGTTAGTGTCAGTGATAAAGAGATCAAACGGGAAAGAGAAAAGGCAAGGGGGCTGCGAAAAACGCGGTGGTGGAAACAGAAATTGGCCCGCGGTACCTGCTATTATTGCGGTCAAAGTTTCTCGCCGGACGAGCTGACGATGGATCACATCATTCCCATCATCCGCGGCGGCAAGAGTACCAAGAACAACCTTGCTGCAGCCTGCAAAGAGTGTAACAACAAAAAGAAGCACATGCTGCCCATGGAGTGGGAGGAATATCTGAGTGGTTTCAAGGCTCTTGATGAGGATGAGTTGTAGAGTAAACCAGGCGGAGCTTATTCTGAAGGAAGAATGACCAAGATCGTGGGTTTCAGGTTTTAGTGTTCAGTGTTCAGGTTTCGGCTTTTTTGTTTCTCTTCCCTGACACCTGACACCACCGAACATTCGTCACGGAGGATATAACCATGAGTGTACTGCCTGAGGGTGAGGACGTTAGAAAGGCTGTCAAATGGATCTCGGACAAGAAGCAATATGAACCTGAGAATTGCGGCCCCATTCTCGAGATGGTAGAGAAGGCATCCAAGAGGTTCGACCTTTCACCAAAAGACGAAGAATTCCTCATTCGTTTCTTTTGCAGTCCAGAGAAGACCTAGCCCGGGAATTCATGAATCATCCGGGCTAGAAGAGAAGGGAAGACCTGCCGCAGAATTTTCGCTTGTAATGCAAGGAAATGTGGGTACAATAAAAACTCCACAAAGGTAGTTCAATCCTTATTTATACACCGTTCGGGGGTCGTCTAAGGGCAGGACAGGGGTCTTTGGAACCTCTAATCTAGGTTCGAATCCTAGCCCCCGAGCCATTCGACAAAAAAGCCTTCCCACCGGGAAGGCTTTTTTGTCGAACGCTGGAGAGGCAGTAGAGAGGACCTACGTGAGCTTGTGCTGAGCGCAGCGAAGTAAATCCTAGCCCCACCAAAGTCGTCAATTAGTTGATTAGAGAATTAGTTAATTTGTTTCCCACAGCAGAATCTCTGTCTTCTGTCCTCTGCCCCCTGCCCGCTACCTCCTTGTGTTCCCTTTCTCGCCTTTCTCGCTTTATCTCCATGCCCTACCTGTCCTGAGCTTGCCGAAAGGAAATCCTAGCCCCCATTGACCCTGTGCACCGGGTCGGTGGGGGCTTTTCTTTATATTGACAGACTGCTATATCCTGTGACAGTGTAAATTTCAGCGAACTGTTTGAGGTATGTACTATAAACTTCCTTGGAGCGATAGGGGCTAGGATGGCCACTGCGGTGAATTAGCCGGGTTGAACCAGATGCAAACGTGGGGGTGAATCATATGTTACTTCCGTGGCTTATAGGGATTGTCGCCTTCGTATGTGGATTCGCGATTGCGGGTGTCTTGCTTTGGAGGCGCCTCAGCACCACTCGGGATGAGTCTGAGCGGCTGAAAGTCGAGCTGGCGCAATCCCAGGCATCCCTTCAAGCAGAGAAGGAGAAGACGGTATGGACCGATGAAACGAGATCGCAGCTCAGAGATGCCTTTAAGGCGCTGGCCAGTGACGAGCTCGAGGCGAAGTCCGAACAGCTGAAGGTCACAGCTAAGGACGAACTCGGTGGAGTCGTCGGGCCCCTCAAGGAAGAGTTGACCAAGCTGGACAAGCACGTCCGGGAACTGGAGGGCAAGCGAGAGGGCGCTTACTCGAAGCTCGGGACCCAACTAACGCTGTTGCAGACTCTTCAAGACTCCCTGAAGCAGCAGACAACCACGCTAGCTGAGGCACTCAGAGCCCCTACTGTTCGCGGCCGCTGGGGAGAGGTGCAGCTTCGTCGTCTTGTGGAGCTTGCAGGCATGGAAGACCACGTTGACTTTGTCGAGCAAGAGTCGGGTGAAGTAGGTCGGCCAGACATGACGGTCCGCCTCCCTCAGGGTGGGATTTTGCCCATTGACTCCAAGGTGCCACTTGGCGACTTTCTTAAGGCTATGGAGACTGAGGACGAGCAGTTGAGAAAGCAGGCTCTCCTGAAACATGCACAGGCCTTGCGAAGTCGAGTTCGCGAGTTGAGCCAGAAAGCCTACTGGGACCAGTTCCCGAAGACCCCGGAAGTGGTTGTAATGTTCGTCCCTGTCGAGGCTTCTCTCGGGGCCGCCTTCCAGCACGATTCTGAGCTCTTTGAGTATGCCATTGACAACAAGGTCCTGGTAAGTTCCCCGGTGGTGTTGTTCGCCCTTCTGAAAGCCGTCGCCTTCGGTTGGCAGCAACACCAGATCGCTGAGAACGCGAGGCAGATAGCGGATCAGGGAAAGACGCTCTATGACAGAATACTCAAGTTTGTCGAGTACTTGTCAGGAATGGGGAAATCCCTGGAAAGTTGTGTCATGAAATACAATGAAGCCATCGGTTCACTGGAGGGGCGACTCCTGCCGGCAGCAAGACGATTCATAGAGATGGGTGTGACCGCCAAGAAGATCGACTCACCAAAACATGTGGAATTGCAGCCCAGATCCCCTGCACCAGCGCGAGAAGAGGACTCAGAGACGGAGAGCTAGATTAGTTGCCAGGAACAGGCTACCCCCGATAAACAATAGAGGCTCCCAAGAATAAAATCACAACTCCGATAGTTGTTCCGACCAGTACCCACCCCACCTTTTCCCTGAAGTAAATTTCTTTCCCCGCTCCAAGGACTCTTATGTTTTACTAATATAAACATATAATTTAAATTATATTAAATTGCATAATTAAAGTTATACATTAATATATTTGGCGTGTGGTTTTTAAGTGGACTTATAAATATTTTAGACGGGATAAGGGGCGGGGATTTGAGATTGCGGATTGCGGATTGCGAAATTTAGGGATGTGGGATCTTAAATTTCAGATTGTAGATTGCAGATTGAGGACAGGCAAAACCGGCTAAACTGACCAAGCCGGCTAAACAGTCATTGGGCACGGAGCAGAGGCTGAATTTCGAATTGCGGATTGCGAATTGCGGATTTTTCAAGCGAGAAAGGCGGTAAAGGCGAGAAAGGATTCTCAGGTCATAGGTGATGGGTAATGGGTTATGGGTAAAAAGCTATCGCCTGTAACCCATGACCTATAACCTGAAAAACACGGTTTCAACGATTTGAACGTTTGAACGATTTCAACGGCTTTAACGATTTGACCATTTGACTAATTAACGAATCAACTAACGCTCTATACTATTGACCTGAGATGATTCACCATGTAATCTTCGGCGACTGTTATACTAATTACTGTGACAAGTTGAGAGGGGATTTTATGGACAAAAAGATCAAGGTGGTGCAGTACGGACTTGGGCCTATTGGTTGCAGAATCGTTCAATATATGACTGAAAGGGGGCATTTTGACCTTGTGGGAGCCATTGATTCTGACAAGCGCAAGGTAGGAGTTGATGTTGGCGAACTGGCCAAATTGCCCGGAAAACTAGATCTCAAGGTCACTGACGATTCGAGGAATCTGCTGAGAGAGGTAGATGCAGAGGTTGTTGTGCTTACCACTACATCGAGCCTGGAGCACATTCGGCCTCAGGTCCTGGAAATCATATCCTGCGGTAAGAATGTGGTTTCCACCTGCGAAGAACTGATGTATCCCTGGCGAACCAACCCTAGCCTGGCCAAGGAGATTGATGTGGCTGCCCGAGAAAAAGGGGTCTCGGTTTTGTCCACAGGGGTGAACCCCGGTTTTCTTATGGATTTTTTGCCCCTGGTGATGACCGGCGTCTGTCGAGATGTGGAAAAGGTGACGGTGGAACGCATTCAGGATGCGCAGTTTAGAAGATTGCCTTTTCAAGAGAAGATTGGCGCGGGGCTTACGGTGCAGGAATTCGAGGAGAGGGTAAACGCAGGCAATTTGAGACATGTTGGGCTGACTGAATCCATGCATCTTCTTGCTTCTGGACTAGGGTGGAAATTAGACAGAACTGAGGACATCGTAGAGCCTGTTATTGCTTCTCGGGAAGTTATCACAGCCAACCTCACTATCCAGCCGGACAGGGCGCTTGGGGTCAACCAGACCGGTAGGGGCTACAATGGAGACAAAGAATTGATAACATTGGTATTTCGGGCCACTATAGGAGAGCCGGAGCCACGTGACCGAATTCTTATCCAGGGAAATCCCAGTATAGATATGGCCATCGAAGAAGGTGTTAACGGAGATACGGCTACCTGTGCCATAATAGTCAATGCCATACCTGTAGTAGTTCAGGCCCCGGCCGGGCTCAGGACCATGGCGGATATTAACCCGATTTCATTTTTCAAATGAAATCAAATAATTGAGGGATTGAGATATTAAGGAATTTAGGAATTGTCGATTTTATGGTAAGAGTTTTGCTTGCACTATAGAGACAGTTAATTCCCGAATCCCTAAATCCCCTAATTCCTAAATTTGCGTGAACATGTTTTCAATTCGAGAAATAATCGACATGGCCATCCAGCTGGAGAAAAACGCTGAGACCTTTTATCGTGAGGCGTTGGCAAAGGTGTCAACCCCGACCCTCGAGCCGATTCTCGTATGCCTGGCGGACGAAGAACGGGAGCATGCAGAATGGTTTGAGAGGCTGAAAAGAGTGCTGGAGGAAGCAAAGGCGGGCGGCAAAGGGGTAGAGCTTGATGGAGCGGCGTTAAGAGGTCTGGTGGGCGATCAAAAATTTTCCCTGGCTGATGTCGATCTTTCAGAGATTGACAGCCCAGAAGCGCTCATAGAATTAGCTGTTGAGCATGAGAAAGACACCATTCTCTTTTATCAGATGCTACAGTCGTTCATACAGAGTCCTGAGACCACCAAAGAGTTGGATGAAATAATTGCTCAAGAAGATCAACATATTAAAATGTTGGAGGAATGTGAAATTGCAGTGGTGAAGGGTGAGGGGTGAAGAGGTAAGCGGTGAGGGGTCAGGTGTCAGAGGTCGGAGGTCAGACGTCAGTAGACAGATATTCTCCTGTGGGAGCGGCTTTCTAGCCGCGATCTTGCGCTTTGAACGACTTCAGCGATTTATCGTTTACTACTGACTCTTATAATACATAAGTTACCAGGATTAGGATGAGAAACAAGGCGAAAAATACTCCTGTGAGCCATTTTAGTAGGCGAGTTCTATCTTCCTGGGTCATGGGGTGGAAGCAGGCATAGCGCCCCTTCTGCTCCCATTCATTGTGGTCAGGGGCCACATCTACTTTGCCCGAACAGTTTGTCTCTCGATTCTCTTTCAATTATGAGAACCTCTCTCCCATGAGATTGTTTCGCGATTCGTCATCCCGGCCAAGGTCGCCCACGGCGGACGCGAGCCGGGATCCAGGAAGAAGGCGATTGCAGAGAACTTTCACTGGATTCCGGATCTCGCCCCGCGAAACGGCGCTCGTCCGGAATGACGGGTTGGGCGAATTGTGACTCAGTTTCCAAGGGAAGGAGCTATTTTTTGAAAGATTTTAAAAGCTCCGACCTTTGGTCGGAGAGATTCACTCTTTTTTCTGTCTTTTTATCTTGGAAATCCACTGAGAGGCTGATTTTTTCGGCAAACCCTTGCCATGAGGAACGTGGATCAGATGGAGATTGGCATTGAGCCACTCCCTGTCCTCTTTGCTCATTCCATCTCGACCCACCTTTTGTTCTTCTTCCAGCAATAGTTTGACCTTTTGCCTTTTGAATTCCCGGGCGTGGACAGCTTTCCTCACCTCAAATAACTCCTGTCCCCTCATGAGTCCGTTTTCGGTAAAAACAAATTCCTCGAGTATCAGCTTGCCAGGACCCCAAATATCGAGATGCGCCTGGTGCATGGCAACGTAGTCAGTCAAAATTGCCTCAACCACCTCGTGTCTGGAAATCTTCAGTGTGGTGCTGTAATGATCAAATAGCTTTTGCACTGGTCCTTCAAAATCCGTGGAAAGCATCACTTTTTGCCGAGCCAGGTCCGTCATGGACACACCTTTGCTTTGAGCCTCGGCCTCCAATTTCTTCCAGGTCTCTTCTGGGAGCCTAAATCCTAAAGTTTTGCTTGCCATGGCTAAACACCTTATATAATGGGTTGTTAACAGCTATGTTAGCAAAACGCTTCGCTAACATATTCGTTAGCACCATGGTAAACTTTTCAGAAACGGCTGTCAAGTGAAATGTTTTGGATGGAGGAGGGCATCCTTCGACAAGCTCAGGACAGGTAGAGCATGGGGCATGGAGCATGGGGAGAGACAGCAGGCAGCAGACAGCTTGCAGCAGGCAGATTCGAAGCGACGCGGAGACACGGCGACACGGCGACGCGGTGAGGAGGTCAGAGGTAATCGGTGATGGGTGAAAGGTAAAAACCTATGACCTATTACCCATGACCCATAACCTGGAAGAAACAACTTCAACGATTTGAACGACTTCAACGGTTGCAACGATCTACCGTTTACTGTTCACTGTTCACTGATCTCTTTCACTATCTTCTGGGCCAGGTCCATGGAGCTCGTAAAGGCAGGGGACACAGGATTGAGTATATGGATGCTATTTTCTTCCTTCTCAACGAGAAAATCCAAGACCAGTTCTTTTTTATCCCAATCCACCAGTTGGGCGCGGATTCCAACCTTGTCTGCAGGTTCGATATCGCTCGGATGTAGCTCTTTTACCAGTTTTGACGCACTGTTAAAGAAAAATGGGGTTAGGTACTTTTTGGGTTCCTTTAAGGCCACATCTCTGAACTTGGGGTTGGCAAAGAAGAGAACCGCGTCTCGGTAGAGTATTGCCAACCCTTCCGCATCGATTCCCTCTATCAGACCATAGTTCTCCCGTCCTAAGGCTGGGATGGCAGTTGGCCCCAGATACACTTCACCATGGGCGCTTCGGGTGAAATGAATGCCGAGAAAAGGGTTGCGAATGTCTGGAACCGGGTAGATATTTCCGCGTACCAGGTTTACTTTGTGCTTTCTCAGCTTCTTATAAATGCCTTTGAAGGGAATCATGCGGAGATTCAAGCCTAGATTGAAGGATCGGGCTACACGGTCACAGTGAGCCCCTGCCGCGTTTATGAAGTAATGAAACCCTATATCTCCGTGGCTTGTGAGTGCGGTATTCCTGCCCCTCGTGCCCACGAAGGCGCAGTCAAAAAAGAATTGCACTTTACCAGTGGAGACAAGGTCAGCTTGCAAACTCGCCATAACCTTTTTCGGGTCAACAACTGCGGTGTCATGAGAATAGATGGCGTTCTCCACGGTTCTGGCGTTGGGCTCAATTTCCCCGAGTTGGTGTTGGTCGATTATGTCTACTCTGGCGCCGTTTGCGACTGCCCGTTGGTAGAGTTCTTTCAGGGCGGGGATTTCTTTTTCGTCCCTGGTGACAATTACCTTTCCGGTTTCCAGTAGCGGCAGTTCTTTTTCCTTGCAGTAATCCCGCATGAGGAAGTTGCCGCTCAGACAAGATCTGGCCTTCAGGCTATCAGGGGTATAGTAAATGCCAGCGTGCAGCACGCCACTGTTGCGCCCGGAGGCGTGTTTGGCCAAATCCTTCTCTTTGTCAATGATAATAATATCTTGGTGTCCCTGTTGTACCAACTCCCGAGCAATAGTAAGGCCGATGATGCCACCTCCAACGATGAGAATATCAGCATTAACTCTGGACATAACCTTTCCTCTGACCTTTTTGGCGCGCCCTAGCCATTAGGCGAAGGTGGCTGATCTCCGACCTCTAACCTCTAGTATACTCATCCAGAGGTAAATCGGAAGAAACTTTTGCACAGATGCTCCATTTGAGCCAATCTGCTTGATTTACTGCAGGGAAAGGACGCACGCTGGATGGTGGAGAACAAGTTTAGGTGATTTTGAATGCTTGTTGGTCTTACTGGGGGGCCATGCGAGCAAAGCGAGAAAGGCGCCAGAGTTCCGATTCATTTTTTTGAATTGCTTGCTCTTCTTCCTTGTTGAGTCTGTCAGCTTTGCGCAGGGCTGCCTTCTGGACAAGCAGCAGTTTTTGACCAATGCGGTCAAGAGCTTCGTAGAGGCTGGCCCGGCGCTCTTCTTCGTTCTTGGCGGTTTCAAAGCGGTGCAGGGCGGAAACTGTTCTACGATTCACCTCTTGCCAGTCCAGCCGTTCTCCCGCTTCAGCGAGCTGTACGGTGTATAGCCCGGCATAGCAGCTGGATAGGACCCCAAGGCGCAATTCTCGCCAGACTTCTGCATTTATTGCCTTGAGGCGACGATGAATCTCCTCAAGACTGCAAAGGTCGTGGGTTTCGGGGAGAGGTGATTTGGCTGACTTGCGGCCCAAGATACGAGACAACCATGGTCGTTTTGAACCTGACAGGGTAGTCTTATCAGATTGGGCAAAAACTGCAGTGAGACCCTTCTCGCAGGCTTCAGAGTTGAGCCCTTTTGGGCTCTTGAGAAAGCGAGCACAGCCTTCAGCCATACGGAAGCCCCACAGGGCTCCTACGATTAGCCCCAACAAACCTCCCACAGTGCTGTTTAACCAGGATCCGGCAGCAAGGCCCCAGAGAGATCCTGAAAAAATCAACAGAAGACCGAAAAGATCTGCTAACAATTGCTCCATCTTGCCAAACTTTCTTTTGTGTAAGGTCATCTAACATATTGGATTTAAGCAACAAACGTGCCAGAGAGGAGATTGTAGATTGTAGATTGAGGAATGCAGGAGACAGGAGACAGAATTCAGAATTGAGGTTTCAGGTGTCGGGTGTCAGGTGTCGGGAAAAACAGACAGACAATCTAAAGCCTGTCGAAGATTTCGTCTGAAGTTAAGCGGCAGCGGGAAACACTGTAACCTCATCCATCTCAAATCCGCAATCCGCAATTCGCAATTCGAAATTTTCCTCTGCTCTCTGCCTGCTGCTAGCTGTCTGCTGCCAGCCTGCCCTGAGCTTGCCGAAGGGCTGCATTTCTCTTGCGTTCTTTGCCGAGCCCTGATAGTAATAAAACCCGGCGCAAAAACTCTTAGGGGGATGACACATGGGAACACTGAGTCTCAAGAACTTTCCTGATGATCTGCACGAACAGGCCAAATCTCGGGCTGCATTAGAGGGGATTACTCTTAAAGAACTCGTTGAGCAGGCAG
>JASFGC010000054.1:0-14295 GCA_050123975.1 Syntrophobacterales bacterium
TTAGATAGTTGGATATATGAAAGCTGGCGCTGTCTGCTACTTGAATGTAGTCGCTGTTTCCATCAAAATCCTGTCCAGTCGAGATTTTGCCGGTGGTCTCGTTGTTATTGCGTTGGCTGCCGTCGTTACTGTACGAGGTCGAGTCGTAATGCGTGCCACTTGTGCTCTCGTCTGTTACTGTTTCGTCGAGATGCCATACACCCACATAATTACTGTCCCAAACCCCGGTTGGGTTCTCTGTGGGACTGGTCACACTGCTGTTGCCAAAGTACATGTAGATGTCTGTGTCGGCGGATCCAGAAAGAGAGGGAACCAACACCCAGGCGACAATCTCCCCGGTGGTTTCATCATATTTCTCAATCTCGTGGTGAAGCTGAAGGGTTACGGTCGAGTTGGTAAAAACAATGTCGTCCCCATCAGGATCTGTTACGAAACCGCAACCGGAAGTCGTCAGGGAATCGTCTGTGAGACTGATGAGGACAGGGAAGTGTTCAGAGGTGAAAGCCACCTTGGTATGATCGATGGTGATCTGCATATTGCAGGAATAACCAGCAACATCACCCGCAGTAATTGGCGTTCCTAGACTTCCCCCTCCCGAAGAATTAACCGTGATGGTTATCCCCTCAGAATCAAATTCTGAGGGCGTGCCGTCATCGTCTACTCTGAACGTAACATTTGTATAAGTGCCAGCATCCCCAACGCCCGGAGTCCAACTAAAGGTCTGGGTGGCGGGGGTAAAGGTTGCTCCTGTGGGTAGATTGCTGGCGCTATAGGTGAGGGTGTCGCCGGTATCAGGATCCGTGGCTGAGATGGTGAACTCCAGCAACTGACCTTCGTCTACACTCTTGTTACCAATGGCATCCAGCACCGGGGCACTGTTTGTGGACCCGCCTCCCGCACCGCACCCGGCAGCCCACTCCAGGGAACGCTGGAGCAAAGTCTCAAGGTTTGTAGTCCAGTTTGAGGGATTTGAATCGAAGCTGGGAAAGCCCACGCGTCTGTTGGCCGCAGTTCCGCTGTCCAGGCTGGCACCGGTATCAAAGGCAAAGAGCGTGGGGTCGCTCACCGAGGTTTGTCCAAGCAATTGGCCTCCTGAGGCCAGACTGGAGGGCAAATTATTTATGTTCGCACCAGAACTGTAAATGCTCAGATTGCCGGTGGAAACGGTGCTGGTAATGTAGTGGCTGTTGTCCGTGATATTGATGGTAGATCCCCAATCACCGCCACCATTTCCCGTGGACCCATATTCCATCTCATCCCACAGCCAACACTCATCATCTACGATACCGATGTTCAGGTCCCTGGCCTTGGTGTTCACATTACCGCTGCTCACCGATTCACTGATGTACATGACGTCATTGTTGGCAGCGGCGTTATCGTAGACAGTCTGAGAATCGTAGTCGTTGATGGTACTCACAGTCCAACCCCAGCCTTCAAAGAGCGTCTGTTTGGCACCATCATAGACCTGTGAAGTGTCCGTTCCCACCACCATGACCAGGTTGGTTCCGCAGCCGGAGCCGGGGATTGTTCCTCCGCCACAGCCGGAAGCCCAGTCCAAGGAACGCTGCACGATGGTTTTCACGTCCGCATTCCAATTTGTGAAGGTAGAATAGCTCGTGGGAATGCCCACCCGCCGGTTTGGCGCGGTGCCACTGGTAAGAGCAGCACCGGTTTCAAAGACAAAGAGCGTGGGACTGCCCGTGTTATTTTCAGTAGCCAGCAATTGGCCTCCAGAGGCCAAGCCCGCCACCATATTACCTATACCGTCTGCGCTACCGTAAATCATCATGTTGCCAGTTGAAAACGGGCTGGTGATGTAGTGGCTGTTGTCACTGATGAGGATGGTGGTGTGATTGAGGTCTTGATCCGCGGTGGCAGTAAATCGCATCTGATCCCAGGTGTAGTTCTCTTCATTTACTATGCCGATGTCCAGAAGCGCGGCCTTGGTGCCCACAGCGCTACTCGCACAGGATTCACTGATATACATGACGTCGTTATTGGCCGCGGCGGTATCATAGGTTCCCTGGGCAGCATCATCGGCAATGGCAGTGACCGTCCAGCCCCAGCTCTCAAAGAGTGCTCTCTTGCCGTTATCATCAGCATCAGTGGTAGTGGTCCCATCGGTGGTTACCATAACCAGATTTTTTGTCCCTGCCGGCTTTATGGAAACACCGCCAATGGCCCAATGGTTGTAAATGGTTGCTGCAGTTTCAAAACCCCAGGTCATCGTGACCGTTGGTGAGGCGCCACTGTCGGTGCCGCCCGCCCCATAGTTGTTATTGCTGGTAGTGGTATTCCATTGCACCTCTTGTCCGGTGACTGCCGCATTAATGGGGTCGTATTCACAGGTAACGACGCCAAAGACCAATTCACCCGGGGCCGAGGCAATATCCACGCTGGCTGTTGCGGTGTCGTCACCGATGGCAGAGGCGAAGGCTCCAAGTGGCGTGGTCTGGTGGACACCTGAAAAGGTCATGACCCCAGCAATCGCCCCGTAGTTGAGGGCACTACTAAAGTTTATGACTACATCGGCAGTGCCAGGGTTTGGTGCAACAAGGCGGTAGATATACACCATGGCATCGTTGCCATTGGCCTGCTCCCCTACTTTGGTGAGGGCGGTACCACCGTAGGTGACACCCGTAACCGTCTCGTTGTCGTTGACATTGAGGTTAATACCCACAAGCATCAAACGATCCGAATCTGACCCGGTGGTGTGAGATACGGTCATGCTACTGTCTGTATTGCTGGCGGTTGTGCCAGTTGTCTGAGCATCAATAGTCAAACAAGCTCCCTGCACTGAGGTAGCGGCAACTAGAATCACAAAGGTTATGAAGCTCAGCACGAGGAGGTATTTGAGGTAATTTTTATGTCTATCTAAAAAGTTATTCATGGGGACCATCCTGCTAAAAGGCTTACGCCTTTTGTCCGTTGTTCGTAGTCCGTTGTCCGTTGCTCATATCGTCCAAGCCGTTCAAATCGCGAGTCTGTAATTTCGCAATCCGAAATTCGAAATTCGCAATGTTTTTTGTCAGTACGCTGTCCTCAAACTCACCAAACTAACTCCGCCAGGTATTTTGCTGTGATAGACGGTGACCGTGATCTTGCGACAGCCCGAGCCTGCTTTCGGAGTGGAGAGATCGCTGCAACTTACATCTTCAACAGCAACCTCCCGCTCATAGTCAGCGTATCCAGAGACTGCAGCCCTGGCCTCCGCACTGATGGAACCAGTGGTCTGGGGGCCCAGCTCTTCCAGTTTTTCCAATCCCAGAAAATAGGCAATGGTGGAGATCTCCGGTAAATCGCTTTCCCGGATGGAATTCAACAGAGGTATACCAATGGCTGCCATGAAAACAGACACCACCACAATGATGAGAATGACCTCGATCAGGGTAAAACCCGCCGCGTTGCGGCAAATCCCAAATCTGAAATTTTTGTTTCTGCGTGCTGCCATCTGCTCGCTGCCTGCTTTCCTTGCGCGGCGTCCGTTGTCGGTTGTCCGTTGTCCGTTGTGGGAGTAGCCATTAATTTGCTCTTCAAAAACCTTACAAGTCACAACAAATGTCATACCGGACGAGGCGCAGCCAAGATCCGGTATCCTGAAACATTCTTTCTCCTGGATTCCGGATATCCACCTCTGGCGGATTCCGGAATGACGGGTTTGATGCTTCCGTCCAAAATGCAACGGACCACTGACTACGGACAACTGACATCACCTACCATTTACCTTACGCTGTTTTCTGTACGCTGCCTCATGTTAGCTATCCCTTACGAACTGCTTACTCTTCCCGTATAACTCTCCACGGTGATGGTTTTCGTGCTGCCTCCGGCTGTGATTTGCACAGAACTTCCCCCTCCAGTAGTGGGCTCCCCCAGGGAGTTGAAAGTAAAGGTTGCTCCACTGGAAATGGACACCCTGGAGGGAAGGTTCATAGTCTGGGAGTTCACCGTGTAAAAGGTATCGTTGGTGGTAAAGATTATGGTCTTGGGCGAGTGGGTGCTCATGGCCAGCTCCTGGGTGTAGCGAATGTCAGCTGCGACCATTGCTGCCCCACCCTGCAAGGAAATGGCACTGGTATCAACAAACTTCGGGATAACGCTCACCGCCAGAATACCGATGAGAACAACCACCATGATGAGCTCTACCAAGGTGAACCCTCTGGAATCAGCTACAACCTGGAAGTGGTTTTGGCCTAACACCCTCATGCCACCGACCTTTGTTTTTTCTAAATCACTCATAAGCCATAAGGATTACTTGTTATTGACGTTAACCCTCTCTAATGATAGATTTTCCAGCAACTTACCGCTCTTCAGATGGTGCAAGTCATATGCCAAAGCTAGAGGATGGTGTGATAGGGTGAGTTTTGCTCTGGTAGTGGCTATTTGGTTGGATCTTTCCCCTCCCCTGGCGGGAGGGGATAAAGGGGAGGGGGAAATATTAAGTAGTTGGAATAACTATGATTTTTCACCCCCACCTCAATCCTCCCCCGTCAAGGGGGAGGAGGTTGTCAGGCTTTTAAATAAACGTATCGATGTAAAGGAACTTTCATAGTAGAGATGAAATTCAAACGCTTGCAGTAGGAAAACTTGGCCATTTGGCCAAATCAAACAGTTTGGATCTGCTCATGAAAAATATTGCCGTTCGCTGCCGCCACTTTCGCAATGACCGCCCTTGTGTATTTCATAAAGAGCACGGGGTGCACTGCTCCTCCTGCCCGTACAAGGATCTCGTCGATCATCGCATCTTGCTGATCAAGCTTGATTCGCCTGGTGACGTGCTGCGAACCACCTGCCTCTTGCCGAGTCTGAAACAGTCCTACCCTTCGAGCCAGATTACCTGGATGACTTTAGAGCCCAGCCGCGCGCTGCTTGAGAACAATCCTGATATCGACCGAATTGTGGATCAGTGGGACGAGATATCTTCCATTCTTCAAACCGAACACTTTGACATCGCCATCAACCCTGATGCCAATCCACAGGCAGCACGTCTCCAGGAGATGGCCTCAGCAGGTGAAAAGCTCGGCATGGGCTGGACCGAATCAGGTCACGTGCGTGCCTTCAATCAGGAAGCGAAAGTATGGCTGCAAATGGGCATCTTTGATGACATCAAGAAAACAAACAGAGAAAGCTACCAGACTATTCTTCATCAACTCTGCCGTCTGGAGCTGGTTGATCCTAGGCCCGCTCTCCACCTAACCGAGGCTGAGCAACACTTGGCAGAGGAATATTTCCAAAGTCTTGCTCTTGATCTGCAGCGTCCGGTAATTGGCCTGAACACAGGTGCAGGGGGGAGGTGGGCCAAGAAGAGCTGGAAAGTGGAGCAGCAGGTGGACCTTGTTCATCTGGTCAAGGAGAAACACCCTGAATGGCAGATTCTTCTTCTGGGAGGACCGGAGGAGGTTGAAAAAAATCAGCTCCTGGAAAAACGCTGTCCGAATCTGGTGATCAACACCGGCCAGCATCCGGTGAGAAACTTTGCGGCCCTGGTAGGACAAACCCACGTGCTCATCACCGCAGATACTCTGGCCTTGCACATTGGCCTTGCTTTAGGTCGCCAGGTGGTCGCTTTGTTTGGCCCCACCTCACATGATGAGATTGATCTCTGCGCTGAGGGGGAGAAGCTGTTTGCTGAACTGGATTGTCTGGGGTGCTATTTGAACGACTGTGACAAATCGCCGGACTGTATGGACCTTATCACCCCGGAGATGGTTCTGGCAGCCGTGGAAAGAAGAGTTGAGAAAATTGAGTAAAGAATCCCCATGAACGAAATCCCCCCAACCCCCCTTTACAAAAGGGGGGCTTAAAAGGGAATTTTTCATAGGCAAACGATTATCTTCCCCCTTTTCTAAAGGGGGATCGAGGGGGATTTTGAAGGATCATTTGGCTAGACAATCGTCATAGCGGACGAGATCCGGTATCCAGTAGATCATGCTTTTTCCTGGATTCCGGATATCCGCCTTCGGCGTATTCCGGAATGACGGGGGAGAAAAAACGGGCGGGGATAAACCCCGCCCCTACGTGCAAGATTATTTCTAATCGTTATTTCTAAAAAGTAGACCCTGCCGATGCATCTTCCTCAGCCGGAGCACCATAACCAGAGTTTCTAGTAAGGTGATGGTGTCAAGCTTTGTTTGACCCTGGCGTCTGTCTTCAAAAATAATTGGCACCTCTTTGACGCTGAACCCGTTCAAACAGACCTTGTAGAGGATTTCCAGGACTATGGCAGGGCCAGCAGATATCATGTCGTCCAGGTCAACCTTCTCAAAGACCTCCTTCCGGAAGCAGCGGTACCCGGAGGAGACATCGCGTATTTTGATGCCCAGTGACGTCCGCACATACAACCCGGCCAAGCGTGTCACCATTTGCCGCAGCATGCCTCGGTCTCGATCAGCGCCGCCGGGAACAAATCTGGAACCCAAAACCACTTTGTAATTGTCGGCATTGGCAACAAGAGCCGGAATGTGGCGAGGATGGTGCGAGAAATCTGCATCCATCTCGATAATGAGATCGGCGCCCATCTCCAGGGCTTTTTTAAAGCCGTCAACCCCGGCGCTGCCCCGTCCTTTTCTCTTTTTCCGCGTCAGCAAACTCACCTTTGGGCTTTCCTCGGCCAATTTGGAAACTATTGTTCCGGTGCCGTCCGGAGAATTGTCGTCGACGACCAGAACATTTAGCTCTAGAGAAAGCGAGAGTACCTCCCGTATCAGGGATTCAATGCTCTCTCGCTCATTATAGGTGGGTATTACCACGACAACATTCAAGGCTCCGCCCTCCGACTTTTCCGTGCGATAACGAACAACTCATCTCGAAACAACCGGTCCATCAACCAGGCCGATACTCCATCAAGCCGAAGCCGACAGAGGCCGGCAAGCATTATCTTTGCTCCTCGACCCAGTTCAGTAGTGGAATGGTTTAGCTCTCGAAGATCTCTTCTGCGAGACGTTTCTTGCAGATGATATATCTTTAGCCCCTGCCGCTCCAGCACTGTGCGTAGGTTTTCAGAACTGAACAAGAACAAGTGCTCCTCAGGCTTCAGCTGAAATTTCCTGCACCAGAAGCTCTCCAGGTTTGGAGTACTCACCAGCAAGAAACCGCCCGGCTCGAGCAATCCTTTTGCCAAGCGCAGTGCTTCCACCGGATCAGAAATATGTTCGATCACATCGCTCATAACCACACACTGGTATCCCCCTGGAAGTTCGCGGACCTGCTCTGCAGTAAAAAAACCCTCTCGCATCGAAAATCCCTGCTCCCGAGCCAGATTCGCCGCCTTGGGATTTGGTTCCAGTCCTTCCACCTCCCAGCCCAATTCCTTCGCCACACTCATGAGCGTGCCAATGCTGCAGCCCACATCCAGAAGGCGGCCCCTTTGGGACTGAAATGTAGCCATCAACCTCAATCTCCTGCGGAAAGTCACCCTGTCCGCAGATGCGGTTGCCTGGTAATAGCTGACCGGGGAAGTCGAGTCCTTCAGATACTGGGACTCGAGGTTCGACGCTGCTGATAGATTCCGTACAAATGCCAGACCGCATTCTTCACATTGAAGATATTGACTGCCAACTCCGGATGGTGCCAGTGGGCGCGTACCCGAGTTGCAGCCCAGCACGCAGGTGTTTGGAGCGCTCAGAGCCATTTTCTGGTGCCATCAATAGAAAAATTCATCGGACAAATCCCAGGGCCATGCGAAGACCCTTGAACACCCGGAATAGATCTTCTCGCCTCCTGAGTTTCCTCGCTGTCCGCAGCCAATAGCGAGGCCTGAAATAGAAACGGATCATGGCCCGCCTTTCCATGGCCAGAAGCTCCTCCGGGCTCTTGTAGCCATAGGGAACGAATACTGCTTTCCAGCCATGGTAATCGGATAATTCCGTTGAGAGCCAGCCGAATTCCTCAGCTTGATCGTAGAGCCTTGTACCTGGGTATGGCGTGGTAAGACAGAACTGAGCATAATCAGGATCCAAATCCAGGGCGAATTTTATGGTCTGACGGGCAAGCTCAGGGGTTTCCCCCGGAAGTCCCAACATGAAAGAACCCCTGACCTCGATCCCAACCTCGCGGGTCCAGCGGCAGACCCGAATATTGTCCTCTACTCGAATTCTCTTATCAACCAGGTCCAACAGCTTCTGACTGCCAGACTCGAAACCATAAAAAATATTGAAACAGCCCGCTTTCTTCATTTTGTCAAGTAAAGGGGGATCCATGGTGTCCACTCGAGCGTAGCAGGTCCAGGTAAGGTCGAGACCGCTCTGCTGAAGGGCGTCACAGAAAGTCACCATCCACTTACGATTCTGGGTCATGGTATCGTCCCAGAAAGAAATTTCCCGGGCGTTGTATTGTCTCACTGCATCTCTGATCTCTTCCATGGCCCGATCAACACTCAGACGCCGCACTTTGCGGCCAAAGACAGCGCTGGCGGAACAAAACGAGCAGTCATGGGGACAGCCTCTGGTGGTGGTCATGTGCACCACAGGGAGTCGCCGGTACTGATTGGGAAGAGGAATATAGCGTTCCATCGGCAGGAGATCTCGAGCCGGTAATGGCAAGGTGTCTAGATTCGATATGAGCTGACGCGGCTCTGTCTGGACTGCTTCACCGTTCTTCCGGAAGACAATGCCATCTATTTCTCCCAGATCATTTTGGTCCTCTAACAGCTTCCTGCGCTCATATCCTGTGTCACGGTAACGCTCCATGATTTCCAGCAGGGTCAATTCACCCTCGCCCATGACCAGGAGGTCAAAACAGGGATTCTCGCCCATGATCTCTCGCGGTACGGCACTGGCGTGAGGTCCCCCCACCAGGGTTAGGATATCCGCCAGAGCCTCTCTGATGCGGGAGGCTACCGCTACGGCCCGGTGAAAACTGGAGGTGAGAACGGTAAATCCCACAGCCCGGGGGTCCATTTCTGCCACCTTCTCTACAACCTGGTCAACCCCAAGATCCAGCGCCACTGCATCAAGCAATTCGACGCTATATCCCTGTTCACGGATGAAGGCTGCCAGTTGTGCTAATCCCAAGGGAGGCAGATGCCCGCCGACTCTACCGATAGGGCGATTTCCATATCGCTCTTTCACCGTGAACGGAGGGTATATGAAAAGGATGTCAGGACGCATCAAGACCAATCCTCGCCAGCAATTCTGTTCTCTACCCTATCAGTCTGCCTCAGTACCATCCTGCTCAACAGTGCCCAGCCATTGATCAGGTTACGGCGCAACTCATAGAAGGTTGTAATGTTCTTTAATCGGTGCCACCAGTAGCCTGGCCGAGCGTAAAACGTCCGGGTTGCCTGATTTTTCAGGCGCCATACATCATCAGCATTGAGATATTCATTTCCCATAATCGGAAAACTGCCTGACTGATCGAGGCTGACATGACCTTCCTGGATCCAGCCCTTCTCAAGAGCCTCTGTACGAGTATCCGTCGCAGCCCTCGGCACCAGGACATTAAAAGATGCATAGTCTGGATCCAGTTCCAAAGCAAAGCGAATGGTGTGGTTGACGTCATTCTCATCATCACCGGGCAGGCCGATAATAAAAGTCGCCATGGTGCGGATTCCCAGTTGCCGGCACAGAGAAAACGCCCGGCGCACCTGCGCCAGCGAGTAACCCTTTTTCTGGGACGCCAGCGTCCTCTCATTTGCAGTTTCTACACCAAAAAGCAAGGTATGACATCCAGCTGTTTTGATCACTTGTAACAACTGCTCATCCACCAAATCTACTCTTGTCCAAGCCTGCCAGCCAAATCGCAACTGCTTCTCATTCATGCCTTCACACAAAGCCAGGGTGCGCTCTCGCAAAACTCCAAAGGTCTGGTCATTGAAGTAGATTTCCTTGAAACCCAGGTCGGCTAGCGTTTCGAGCTCGTCGAGAACGTTTTCTGCCGGCCGCACCTTATACCCCAACTTTCCCATGACGCAGAAGCGACAATGGTAGGGACAACCATAATCAGTGAGAACAGTCGCGAAGGGGGGACGCTTCACCGTGGGATAGTGGTAGCGGTGGTGCGGAAACAGATCGTGGCGGGGCGGAGGGATAGTGAAGGTGGCATTTCTGGCCCTATTCAGGGGAGTCTCTATAATGCTTTCCCCCTGTCGATAGATCATATTTTCAAGCCCATCTTTCTGCCCCTGATTAAGATAGTGCAAGATGTCGGGAGTGGTGAAATCCAGGAGAAGAGCATCCACAAAGTTATTGCTTGACAAAAGGTGAACACCATCCTGGAGAAAGAGATCACCACTGCCAATGAAAGTTGCTCTAGTGAGCTCTTTCAGTTCTTTGAGAAATACCCGATCCTCTTGCCAAGAGACTGCCCCGCTCAGAAATACAACTACCTCAGGCTGAGCGCTCCGGATGCTCTCCAGTGCCCCTGAAGGTTTCATTGCCTGGGCAATGCAGTCCAGTACCAGGACCTCGTGTTTTTCCGAGAGCAGACCGCTCAAGAGCAAAAGATCCGTGGGCTCATAGAGATAATCAGCCTTGGCCACCTTGCTGCAATAGTAATCGCGCAAATAAGGCCTGGTACCAGGCGGGTTGAGAAGCAGTATTTTGGCCATCGTCTACCTTAGAAACACTTTTTACAGAGAACCACCATAATCAAGTAAAGAATCCGAGTCCCAAGGAGCCGGCTTTAGGCCGCCCCAGAGGAAAGGCTCAAGGCCAAAGGCACAGGGCACAAGGCAAAAACAATAAAGATAAACTTATCTTCTCCTTACGCCTTGCGCCTTACGCCTTACGCCTTAAACCCCTTTGGCTGGCAAATCCATCCAACTCTGACCTGGACCTGAGTACCAGATTTTTTAAGACGAAAAGGTGGTCAGTTAAATTGGTAAATATAAATCGAATAGCCGATATTGGCTGTTGGCTCCATGCCACGTAGAATTCGATAATAATCGGCCGTACAGTAAAGACCCTGGAGCAGGGTGGCACTCACCGCTATGGTCCCCTTAAGCTCGAGCACTGCCGGACTCTCCTCCTTACAAATGGGCTGTCCCCTGATAGCGTAGCTGGGCAACAGTTCGTAGTCAATGCCATAGTAGTCTGGATCGCCAAGGCCGAAATAGGCCAATTTAACTTTCCCAATGCCATTCCGCTCCATGTAAGCTTTCAAACCCTTGAGGTCTTGCCCCCAATCCAGATTGGAGTCCACCAACATATGGCGCCCCCCCTTGGGTCCTCCCACCAGACCATTAAAGTAGGCCAGGTAGTGGGGATAGATCAGCGCTGCCTCCCACGCGGCCCAGAGGCAGAGCAGACCCAGTATCCAGCGAGCTAGTTTTTGGTGCTTGCTCTGGTAGCGCACCACTCTGGCAATCAACACCAGGAGAAAGGGATAGACCGGCAGTACATGCCTAAGACCGATGTTGATATTCTGCCGTGAGGTAAAGAAGAAGACCACCACGGCAGGGAGCAGCAAGAAGTTCAGGCTGGTCCAAGTAGCCACCCTGATTTTCGGGAAAAAAATCAGGGTGGCAAACAGCAGCAGTAGAGTGCTCGCAGGCGTCTTGAAGAGAAATGCCAGGATAAAATAGTACCACCAGCCAGTTGTGGAATCTCGTCCCATAAGATAGGCCAGATGTCCTTCCTGGCCCCGAGCCAGCAGGCGGCAGAGGCCATAGAGATAGGATTCCGGCAGGATGCGAGCCTGGCGGCAACCATCCATTGCGGAGGCCAGCAGTGGAATTGAGGGCCGCTTGTTCTCCCATGAATATACGGCACCCTGGGCCATCTTTTTTTCGTAGAGGGGACTGCGGAAACGAAAGCCATAGACTCCCCAGATGGTAATGTAGGCTACTAGTCCCATTGCCAGCAGGCCAACCACTATGCGGCGGCCAGGACCGGCCACCTCTTTTTTTCGAATGATGGACACCAGAGCCCATAGCGCCCAGGTAGTCATGGGAAATAACACAAAAAACGTATTGTATTTGGTGGCGAAGGCCAAACCCAAAAAAAGGCCGCCAATTATTGCCCTTTTCAGTCCTGGTTGCTGGGTGAAGGACCAGAAATGATACAGCCCGATAAAGGCCAGAGCGGTGGCCGGAAAATCAGTGGTTACCAAGCGCGCATGTGCCAGAATATTGGGGCTAACACTGTAGAGGAAAAGCGCTAGCAATCCCCCTTTATGCCCATAAAGCTGCAGTGCCCACCGATAAACGTATAATCCCAATATCACACCCAGGAGAATTACCATCAGTCGGGATAGGGCCAGCAGTTTTTCTGCAGAGATCTGATTGTCAAAGAGAAAAACCAGCGAAGCAGGATAAAAGTTTGAGTTGCCGGTCTCCTGGGCGCGTACACCCTCCAATTGGTCGTTTAGTGGGAAAAACAGCAGGGGTACTGTGGCCAACAACCGGCCGAATGGCGGATGACTGGGCTCCAGCCAGTCCATACCTTTTTTCAGGTAAGCGTAACCGCTAAGCAGGTGGCCGCTCTCGTCCAAGGTGTTGGATTTTTGCAAAGAGCTGGTGAATGCCTGAACCGCAAAAAGGATCAGGAACAAGGCGACCAGCAGATAGGTCAACCAGGATTTCCCCTCGACTGGCTGTTGGATCTCACTCAGCAATAGATCTCCACCAGGTTGTCGCCTCCGCCACAAGAACATCTTAGTCAGCTCCCTTACGGAGATACAGATTCAAAGATTGCCTGGCAAAGCGAACCATATCCAGGGGGGACAGTCGGTTGGAACGCATGTAGCGATAGGCAAAGGTCAGGAGAAAGATGAGATGATAGAAACGATCCAAAGGCCAGCGCACCATTCTGCGAATAAACGGCAGGCTCCAAGGCCAGACTACCGCTAGATAAAAAAGTTTTTGCAGCCGGACAATCGCCTTGATGTCCTTCATGCGCAGGAGACTATCCTCAAAGAAGGTTGGCTTGAAATCATCTGGCTCCAGCTTTTCCAGATAGCCTTTACCAACCGCGTACTCAGCAAGTGGGGTCCTCGGGTAGGGCTGATAAATAGCGCACCAGGGATAGTCTGTCTTAATGCGAATATTCAGGCTCACCGTTTCCATGGCCTGCTCCAGGCTTTCGTCGGGGATGCCAACCATGTTGTTGGTGAGGATCTTGATTCCATGAGCTTTGAGCAGTCGCGCCGCCCGAATTACCTGTTCGTTGGAAAAATTCTTTTTGAGCACTTGCCTCCGGATCACCTCACTGCCACTTTCAATTCCCATGCAAACCCGAAAGCAGCCTGCCTGCGCCAGCAGCTTGACAATTCCTGGAGTGACCTGCTCCGCCCGCACGTTGCAAATAAAAGGCAGACCCACTTCACGCCGATAAGCAAGCAGAAAATCCTCGAGCCAATGGCGGTTATGGGTGAAGGTGTCATCATCGAAAACCACTGTCTTTAGCGGTGAATTCTCCCGGACCATACAAATCTCTCGCAGCACCTGGTTCACCGGCCGGAGTCGGACATAAACGGATTTAGGCGCGCACAGTTTCCGCAGGGCATCGTTGTAGCAGAAAGTGCAGCGATAAGGGCAGCCGCGACCCACCATGAAGTGTTTGGTGGGATTATCCCGCAGCTGATCGTGACTGAGATAGAGAGACCAGTCAGGATCCGGCAGATCTGCCAGATCTTCTATCAGAGGACGCAAGGGATTTTGCACCACCTTACCTGCTCGTTTGCACCAAATCCCGGGAATGGAATCGCCCGTCCCCCCTTTTTCCAGGTCAGCCACCAGCTCTGTGAGAGCGTGTTCCCCTTCACCAAGACAAATGAAATCCACCTGAGGCTGAGAGAGCAACTCCGGGAAAATAGTAGGATGCATGCCACCGAAAATCACAGGCAGATCAAGGCTGGCTTTCAACCTGGCAGCCAAAGCCAGGGCCCACTGGTGGCCCCCGGTAAGACAGCTGAAGGCGAGAAGCTGTGGATCGTAGCGCTCCACTGCTTTTTCCAGCTCGCTATCTTCTTGCTCCAAAAAAACAGCGCAGCTGTAGCCTTGCTCAGTCAAAAATGCACCCAGCGACATGGTGCCAATGTATGTATGCCAGACATTCTGGATGAAGGCCACTTTGATCACAGCCGTTTCGTTCCCCTCTTCTTGATTGTGAAAATGAGCCAGAAACCCACTAAGATTACAATGGTCAAAAGGCTCAACGCCAACCCCAGCTTGAAGCTCAATGGCTGGTAGACCACTTCAATGCGGTGGGATCCTGGTCCCAGTGGAATCGCCCGAAATACGTAATCAGCCCGGAGAATCTCTTCTTCTTTGCCGTCAACGTATGCTTTCCAACCAGGATAATACGCCTCACTCATAAAGAGGAAGGCTGCCTCCGGAGAGTCCACCTCCAGAACAATCTT
>JASFGC010000055.1:0-14081 GCA_050123975.1 Syntrophobacterales bacterium
AAATTTTTAGAATGACCGATACACAGGAAAGTGTCAATGGAAAAAATGAAGATTGGAGATTGCAGATGTGGGATGTGGGATGTGAGATGTGAGATGTGGGATGTGAGATTCGGAATTAAAGAATTGAGGGATTGAGGAATTGAGGAATTAAAGAGCTAATAACCTTATTACTTTGTTACTTTAAACCACAATTGTCTGGTCGCTGAAATCTTGAATTCCTAAAACGCATATGCCTTTAGCTCCGCATACTGTGGATACTAGATTTCGATATGCACTTTTATTTACTAACCACTGAGACACGGAGAGCACAGAGGGAACTATATTTTTTGCCCGATCGGGAGACCCGCCCGCCTCGCCTTGCTCGCATGGCGGGCAGGCGGCGATCGGGCAAAAGATCGCAGCCCTGCGGGCACGATCTAGTAACCGGGTGGCTGCATGTCAACGGTTGGCTCCAGGCTCAAGAGCTTTCGCCGCAGGCGGAGGCTCTTTTCCCTGGCCGTCGTCTCCCGGCCAGGGAAAAAACAACATCCTCTGTGTACTCTGTGCCTCTGTGGTAAATCTTCAATCAGGCTTTCTTAGGCCGCTACAATACGGAGCAGAGTAAATAATAGTTTCCTAAATTCCCTAATCCCTCAATTCCTGAATCAGCAATTCCAAGCGCTGTTTCGCACTCGCCCCGAATGCATGGAAGATAAGATTCCGACTGGTTTCATCACTAAATGCCAAGTGAACTTCTAGCCGCTCCTCTGGCAGATTCTCACCTAAGCGTTCAGCCCATTCAATTGCCACTGTTCCCTGCCCGTAAAGGATCTCTTCGATCCCGAGCTCGGAGAACTCCGCAGCACTATCAACTCTATACAAATCCAGATGATAGAAGGGTATTCGTCCGGGATATTCGTTTATGATGGCAAAGGTTGGACTGGTAATGTAGAAGATCTCAGGCACCTCTAATCCCCGAGCCAGTCCTTGAGAAAAAAGAGTCTTGCCGCTGCCTAATTCCCCCACCAAGGCAATCACGTCACCTGGCCGGAGTAACCGGCCTAGCCGCTCGGCAAGCGATTCGGTTTCTCCTGGGGTGGATGTTAGGGTAGTCCAGGTTTGGTAAGGTATGTCGTCTGCCATCGACTCTGGTGATCCTTAGTAAATGAACTAGGCACTGGACAATGCGGAATGATACGGAGACGCGAAGAAACGGAGACGCGGTGAACGCTTTGTTTCTCTATTGCAGCTACGTGCCTCTATAATTTTAGACATTTTAGGCACTTTAGACATTTTAGGCATTTATCCTCACTTACTCAGTTCAGCCAGCGACTTCAGCACCACAGGTATTTCCGGCAGCAGATCCATTGCCAGCATACCTTGCTCACCACTGCGCCTAGCCAGTCGATCAGCTGCCTTGCCGTGGCAATAGACCCCAACGCAGGCGGCGTCAAAGGGCGAAAGTCCCTGAGCCACAAAGCCAGCAATCAAGCCGGTGAGTACATCACCGGTGCCACCGCTGGCAAGCCCAGGATTGCCGGTACTGTTTATCGCCAACCGTCCTTCCGAGCTGCTGATAAGTGTTCGCGCCCCTTTAAGTACGAGAGTTACACCATATTCCTGGCTAAAGGCTTGGGCCAGAGCCAGCCGCTCATTCTGCACCTCGGCAGCGCTGCGGTTCAGCAACCGACCCATCTCCCCTGGATGTGGTGTCAGGATCACTGGCGCCTTGGCCCTGGCAAGAACATCCAAATTATCCACCAGACCGCTAATACCGTCAGCATCAAGCACTAGGGGACACGGGCTGCTCTCCACCAATTTCAGCACCACCTGAGCTGTTTCCTCATGGACAGAGATTCCCGGCCCGAGAGCCAAGGCTTGCTTGTCCTCGACCAGTGTTTGCAGCCTCGGCAAAGCCTCAGAAGCAACTGTTTGATCAGCGGTTTCGGCCAGAGGCTCAGTCATGACTTCTGTGAGCTTAGCCTCCATAAGTCCATGTAAGGAGGTCGGCACCGCCAGGGTTACCAAGCCGGCACCGGCCCGCGCCGCACCTAAGCCAGCCAGAGCACCGGCGCCGGTTTTCCCCACCGAGCCGCCCACTACCAGAACGTGCCCGAATGAACCTTTGTGACTGGCGGTAGATCTTGGAGGGAGCATACCGGCAAGATCTCCATCTTCCAGCCACATCCGGGGTGGAGTTGGAGTTTCCGTAACACTTCTCGGCAGCCCGATGTCTACTACCTCCAGATGACCCACAAAGGTGCAGCCCGGAGTAACTAACTGACCTACCTTGGGTAACCCAAAGGTAGCGGTTGCAGTGGCCTGAATGCAAGTGCCCAGGGGGAGACCGCTGGAGGCACTCAGCCCGGAAGGCAAGTCTACCGCTAACACCGGTCTGCCAAGCTGGTTAACCATATCTATGACTTCTTGATAAAAGCCTCGCACCGGGGCTTTCAGTCCTGTCCCCAGGATAGCGTCCACGAGCAGGTCGGCTTTCATCAATTCCTCTTTCAATGCGGTTAGGGAACCATTGTCAGTGTACTCTTCAACAGGGACACCCAGATTTTCAATAATCTCCAAATTAATCTTGGCGTCCCCCTGGTAGCTTTCCCGCTTCTTCAGACAGTATACGGCAACCTCTACCCTCTGTTGCCAGAGATGGCGGGAGATCACAAAGCCATCACCACCATTGTTGCCCCCACCAGCAAGCACTGCCACTCGTTTACTCCCCAGTTCAGGGAAATAGCGGTGCATGATCTCAGTGGCACCACGGCCGGCATTCTCCATGAGGACAATACCGGGGATACCCACCACTTCAATGGCGGTACGGTCCATTTCGGCCATTTCTTCGGCTGTCACCGCGCGCATTATCGCTATCCTTCTAGCACCACTACCGCAAGAGCTGATTCGCGTTCATCTGAGAGGCTCAACCAGGTTCTGCTGGCTTCCATAGCCTCCAGCAACCGCTGGGCTTGATTGTGTAACAACAAGTCAGGCTTGCCAAAATTATCATGCACAACTTCGATGTCGCGCCAGCGTAAGCCCTCACGCATTCCTAAGCCCAAAGCCTTGGCAAAAGCTTCCTTGGCAGCGAACCGCAATGCCAGGCATTGTGCCGGCCGGGCTCGTTTCTGACAACGTTCGATTTCGGCTGCCGTAAAAATACGCTTCAAGAAACGATGGCCCCAGCGTTCCACCGCCTTCTCTATGCGGTCCACCTTAACTATATCAACGCCTATCCCTCGAATCATAGGCCTGTTCGCCGCCACGTGGCTCCCCAGGCGATCAAACCCACCATCTCCCGGACAGCCTTCTCGAAACCAACCAACACTGCCCGAGCCACAATGGCATGCCCGACAGTGAATTCTTCTATTTCTGCAACATCCGCCAGCCAAGCAATGTTGCGGTAGTTCAGGCCGTGGCCAGCATTTACTCCAAGGCCAACCTTGTGGGCCAACTTCACCGCGTTTTGGATCCGATCGAATTCTTCCTGTCTTTCATTCATTGTTAGTGCTTCGCAGAAAGGGCCCGTGTGAACCTGAATGTAATCGGTCTCCACCCATTGTGCTGCCTTCACCTGATCCAGATCAGCGTTGATGAGAAGACTCACCATAATATCAGCGTCCCTGAACAGCCGGATGTACTTTTTGAGATTCTCTCTGTTCAGCTGAACCTCTAAACCGCCTTCAGTAACGCGTTCTTCCCGTCTTTCAGGTACGAGTGTAACCATGTCTGGTTTGAGGCTCAAAGCGATTTTGACCATTTCCTGGGTTGCAGCCATTTCCAGGTTCAATTTGGTCTTCACCGTCTGTCTCAATATATTCAGATCACGTTCCTGGATGTGACGCCTGTCCTCCCGCAGATGGACGACAATTCCCTGGGCTCCAGCAAGCTCTGCCAGCGCCGCAGCGGTGACCGGGTCCGGGTCCTCGGTTTGGCGTGCTTGTCTCAAAGTAGCCACATGATTCACGTTCACTGCCAGCTTCGCCACGCTAACACCTCCTGCCGGTAGGTCAGTTATTGATTGAAAGGTCATTCAGTTTGCAGCATAGCGCAGAGCGCCAGGCGCATAGCGTTTGATTAACTGCAAACTGTGAAGGATAAACGCATCTATTCTGCAACTGTTTATGAATTAACGTTTTATCGTTTTTTCGCTTTGCTCTATGCGCTATGCGCTATGCGGATTTTACAACGGACGATCTTAATCGAGTTGCGCCAACAGTTCAGTGCTTCGCTGTTCCATCTCACGAGCCGCATCCTCGCCTTTCTCGTGATCAAAGCCAACCAGGTGCAGAATCCCATGAACGAGAAGACGAGAAATGGTGCTGTCGAGTGAAATACCTGCCTCGTCTGCCTCCCGCTGGGCTGTGGGAAGGGAAATGATAACGTCACCGAGGAGTTGGGGGGAAATATCGGCGAATTCCCCATCACGCATAGCAAAGGCCAGAACATTCGTGGGGCCCCGGCGTCCCCGATATTCCCAGTTAAGCGAACTCATCTGTTCATCGTCCACGAGCACGATACTGAGTTCGCTCTCAGAAGATGCCAAGGCGCTTAAGATCTTCCTCGCCTTCGTCTTTATCTTCTCGAGCTCCGTTTCGATCTCGTTTTGCTGGTCGGTGACCTGGATCTCCATCGGCGCGCACTCTTCCTTCTGAACCTTTGGAGGCAGGCTCAGGGTATTCAATTCGCTGATGCGATATTCCCATGATGATCTGAATGAAGCTCTTGGCGATCTGATGCAGATCTTTGAGGGTCAGCTCACATTCGTCCAGCTGGCCATCCGAAAAAATCTTATTAATAATTTTCTGAACAAGTCCTTGGATCCGGGCAGCCGTGGGATCAGTTAGAGTGCGGGAAGCCGCCTCCACAGCATCAGCCAGTAGCACCAGACCAGCCTCCTTGGTTTGCGGTCTCGGCCCAGGGTAGCGATAGTCTTCTTCCGACACTTGTGGCACATCTGCCCCTTTACTGTTTTTTTGCTTTTCCTGGAGGTCAACCGCTTTCTGATAGAAGTAGGAGATGAGACTGGTACCGTGGTGCTGCTGTATAATGTCCTGGATACCCTTACCCAGGCGATACTGCTTGGCCAGTTCAACGCCGTCCTTAACGTGTGAAATGAGGATGAGACTGCTCATGGACGGAGCCAATCTTTCGTGTCTGTTTTCCCCGCCAGCCTGATTTTCTACAAAATATTGGGGTTTGTTGATCTTGCCGATATCATGGTAGTAGGACGCCACCCTGGCAAGCAATGAATTGGCCTCGATGGATTTTGCCGCCGCCTCAACCATGTTGCCCACAACGATACTGTGGTGATAGGTCCCGGGGACCTGGACCATAAGTTCTCTGAGCAAAGGCTGATCCATGCTCGCCAGTTCGAGCAGTTTGACGTCGGTGGTGTAGCCGAATACCATCTCAGCCAGAGGACACAATCCAGTGGTGACAACGCCGCTCAGCAGTCCGCCGACTACGCCAAGAAGCAATGCCACCCCGGTCTGTGTGGTCAATACCTTTTGGTAGGCGATGGTAACAAACAGGATTACCATGGCATTGGTGAGTCCAACAGTCAGCCCAGCCCGCAAGGGTGTGCTCCGATCCCTGCAGACAACCACTCCCTGTATTCCCACCAGGGAGCCGATCAGATAAAAAAACAGGAGGTTAATCTGACGGTCTAGAACCAGTGCGGCTAACAAGGCGAGGAAAAAAGCGAATATAATGGCAATTGTCGGCCCGAAAAAGATGGTTACCAGCATTGCCCCGGCGGCCATGGGCAGCATGTAAAAAATGGCCGCCTGACTAATAAAAGGAAACGCACTGTGAATTGCGTCGGCCACACCTACGGAAAGTTTGGTCAGCATCAACAGAATAGTGAGCACCACTGCGAGAAAGAGCAGATCTTTGGTTTCAGTTGAAAACCGACTGATGTATTTCCCAGCAACGTGCACAGCAAGCCAGACGAGCAATCCACCGAGCAAGGCGGTACCCAGCATAGTGAAAATCACCCCACGCTCCACCTTACCCTGGGCCTGCATCTGCAGCTTGAGCACCTGCTCCGCCCCCAATATTTGACCCTCACGGACAATCATCTCTCCCTTTTTAACCTGAAAAAAGACCGGCTTTATCGCTTCAATAGCCTCTTGTCTACGTAGTTCAGTCTCATTACGGTTGAAGGTGATGTTTGGTGGGAGGAGCGCTTGGGCTAAAAGTACCATGGTGGTGCGCACCCTACGATTTTCTTCTTCCAATATGGCGCTCGCTCGCAGTCTCATCTGCCGCCTGGCAGCTTCGACACTGAGATAACCGAGAGCGTCCACGGCCGGACGTTCGGTCCCTTTTTGAACGCTTCTGAGAACCACACCTTTTTGCATTTGGCTGAGCAACAAAGATTTGTTACCCACGACACCGCCGGCAAGAACGTTTTCTGCTAGTTCTATTACTGCATACTCAAAACGCGGATCAAATTCCCCTTTGACCAGGATGGCATAATCAGTATCGGAGATGGTTATCCCGAGTTTTGCCTCAAAATCCTTTTTTTTCTCGAGAGCCCTCTCTTTGGCAGACTTATGAATAGCGCCGGTGCTTCCTGCACTCGCCCCTTTTTGTGCGCCACTGCTCTCGGCTGGCTGTTGAAATAGAGCGCGCATCATGGTGAAAGCAGCATCCAGCCGCTCACGAAGATGCTGGACCGTCTCTTCGTCCAGGTCGTAGACAGCCAGAGCTGTGCGCCCGGCCTCCTCGCGTTTCTTCTTGGTGGCTGCTTCGTCGGTCACCAGGAAGTCGTGAGCCGCCTTGATATCGTGATCTGCCACATCTCCAACTTGGTAGTTTCCCGGGAGGACAATGTAATGAGGGGTGACCAGAATGCCGAGTAAGATGCTAAAGCAGGCAAGAAGAATGACTTGCTGCCACAGGGTCGACTTCACTTGCTCGTCAGGTTGGATGCCATCACGGCGCTCACGTGCTGCTGACCGTCTGGCGCTGTCAGCGCCCTGCTGTCGTTTCTTTTTTAAAAGCTCCATAGCCTATCTGGCCCCTGCAAGTCTTCAGTCACACGGCTTCGTCTAACATCTCACCTGGGTTTCAACCGGAGTACATTCAGCCTGGCTGACAGCCATGGCTAGGCTGCAACCATATTCTTCTCGCCTTTGTGACCTACAACCTCAATACGGGACAAGCAAATTGCGCGCCATTTCCACGTTAAAATATGTCACCGTTACGCTGTGCAGGTATTTACCTTTTCATTTCCTCAGCTTCGCTTTTTGCTTTCAGCCCGCTCATATGCCTTGATGATATCTTGCACCAACCGGTGCCGAATGACATCTTTATCAGTAAAGTAGACGAATTTCAATCCATCCACGTCCGTTAGTATCTCTACGGACTCAATGAGCCCAGATTGTCTGCCGTTGGGCAGATCAATCTGAGTAATATCGCCTGTTATCACCGCTTTAGAGCTTATCCCCAGTCGGGTAAGAAACATCTTCATCTGCTCCGAAGTTGTATTTTGGGCTTCATCGAGAATGACGAAACAATCATTGAGCGTGCGTCCCCTCATGAAGGCTAAAGGTGCAACCTCAATGACGCCTCGTTGCAATAAGGTGCTCGTCTGCTCGAAGTCTATCATGTCGTGGAGGGCATCATAGAGTGGCCGCACATAGGGGTTTACCTTCTCCACCAGGTCCCCAGGAAGAAAGCCCAGCTTCTCGCCTGCTTCAACCGCCGGCCGCACCAGGATGACACGGTTGATCTCACCGGCGTTGAGAGCCGCAACAGCAGTTGCCATAGCAAGGTAAGTCTTCCCCGTCCCCGCTGGACCTATGCCAAAAACAATATCGTAAGTGCGAATGGCGTCGATGTATTCTTTCTGCGCCAGAGATTTAGGGGTGATAACCCTCTTCTTGGAGGTGACGTATACTGAATCGAGGAAGATATCGCGGAGACGAGCCTTGAAATTACCACTGAGGATTTGAATGGCGTGGTTGACGTCACTAGGGTAGAGAGGATAGCCTTCGCTGAGCAGTCCGTAAAGCTCCTCAAGGACGCGTTGTGCCAGTTTTACTTCCGACTCTTCCCCAATCAGGGTAATCCGATCACCACGCAGGTTGAGTTTTGCCTGGAGAGCCCCTTCGATAAGCTTGAGATTGGTATTACGCTCCCCACAGAGGTTCAGCAGCAGAGTATTGTCATCGAAGGTGAGTACGACCTCACCAGGCCCATGTGAACTTGCATGTACAGTCACGGACAACTCTCTATTCCTTCTCTCCCATGACCTGAATAATTAACCGTCTGCGGCGCGCCCGGTTGTCGAAATTAATAAGCACTACCTGTTGCCACGTTCCTAGGCTCAACCGTCCCTCTATTACGGGAATGTGCAAAGAGGGTCCCAAAAGGGCGGCACGAACGTGGGAATGACCATTGCCGTCACCCCAACGCTGATCGTGGGCGTACGGAATCTCTCGCGGTGCTAAGCGCTCGATGGCATCAGCAAGATCCTGGATCACGCCACTTTCATATTCGATGGTGGTCAGCGACCCTGTTGATCCAGGCACAAAAAGAATCATTGCCCCGTGTTGAATGCCGCTTTGAGCCAAGTGTTGGCTTACGAGCCCGGTTATGTCCACAATATCAGTGCCTATTTCGGTGCTAATTTCAGCTGTGCTGGTTGTTACAGTCATGGCTGCTTGTCCGTTTATCTCAACCCTAATGTTGCATACCTATGTCGCGAAAAAATGCGCAAGAGTGCGTCAGATGTGGCTGCGCACAGGCTCGGACAGGTCGAGGCGTACTTGATCGTACGTTGAGTCCTGTCCGAGGCGAGCACAGCTGCAGATGACGGGCTATCGCGCGAGCGCAGCGGTTTTTAGCGGTGTAGGTATGCAACATTAGGGTTAACTCAGCTAACAATGTTCAGCCGCAGGATCGGTCTTCCCACTTTAAATGGGATTTTTATTCAATTCTGAATGACCGACGTAAACATGCCTATTTTACAGCTTGGATATCTAACACAAACTCCCCGCCCCTGCAAGTAGCAGAGACTGCCATTCATTCGCTTAGCTATTGTTTTTTTAATAACAAAAGCCATTTATCCTTGACGGCAAAGAATGAATCTGATACCTCCTACGCCAATCGAAATCGGTCTCCTTGAGTGCAACCTTCTCGTTTGTTATCGCTGGGGATTCAGAATCCGAGGAGTAGGATAATTAATGAGTAATGGAGTGTTGGAGTAAGGCGAGCCTATGAAATCCCAAACTCCAAGCACCAAATTACAAACAAATCTCAAATTCCAATACTCAATGACCAAAACAAATTTGGAATTTGGAATTTTGGTCATTGTTATTTGTTTGTTATTTGGGATTTGTGATTTGGAATTTCTCTTCCTCTAATACTCTAGGGCAACTCGCTCAATAAATAGTTGCCCCTATCTACCCAGACCCAGCGCACTAGTTAGCTGAACTTTATGAACATTCTCGACTTTATTCTTCTCACCATTCTGGCTGCAGCCCTGATTCGTGGCCTTGTTCGGGGTATGATTCGACAGGTGGCCGGACTGCTGGGACTTCTCGCTGGCTTTGTGGTGGCCGGTCATTTGTACCTTCAAATGCTCCCAGTACTTCAACGCCACTTTCCGTCTGCACCTTACCTCGAGATACTCAGTTACATTGTTATTTATGGAGCTACGTGGCTGGCTGTCGTCTTCCTGGGTTACCTCTTCGTCAAGCTCAGCCGGGCTATGCTCATGGCGTGGGCGGACCGACTTTTAGGCGGTGCCTTCGGCCTTTTCAAAGGAATGGTGGCGGCCGTTATCCTGGTCGCAGTGTTGACCCTGTTTCTCCCAGGTAACTCTGAGCTCCTGAAAAAATCTCTCTTCTCTGTGCATGTTCAAAGGGCTGGCTATCTCCTGGTAACATTAACACCCAAAGATCTACGAGAACGTTATAAGAAAAGGCATAAGCAACTCGTCCGTCAACTGCAGCAACAGCAAATAACCGATTCAATCAAGAAGAAAATAAAAAAATGAAAGATCCGGACCTAAAGGACTAGGCTTTGCACTGCCCCATGACGCAAAGCGCTAAGCGCAGAGAGCAAAGCGTGAGGTAAACAGTAAACGGTGAACGGTAAACCGATTATGCGTTGGCTCCTCGACTGTTCACCGTTTACCATTTACCGTTTACTCTTTTTTTTCGCTATGCGCCATGCGCTATGCCCTATGCGATCTGACTTGGTCCCAAAGACCAGGTTTCCGATGTTGAATAAGGTTAGGATACAGAATGGCTGAGTCAGGAAAAGAATTCGAGAAGTTGCTGGATCTCATAGCCCGGTTGCGAGCCGAGGACGGCTGCCCCTGGGACCGCGAGCAAACGCCAGCTACCATCAAACGCTTTCTCCTTGAGGAAGTCTATGAACTGGTGGATGCGGTGGATCACAACGATCCCGATCAGGTTGCGGAAGAACTTGGTGATCTGATCTTCATGGCGATTTTCTTGGCCAGCCTCTATGGAGAACAAGACCACTTTCAAATGGAGCAGGTACTGCAGAGAGTGGGCGAGAAGATGGTGCGAAGACATCCTCATGTCTTTGGCGATCGCGAGGTAGACTCTGCCGGGCAAGTCAAACTCAATTGGGAGGAGATTAAACGCCAAGAAAAGCCCCAAGAGCCACTAGGTGTCCTTTTTTGTGAGATCCCTCGTGCGCTTCCCGCCCTGATGCGTTCGTATCGCACCCTCTCAAGACTGAGTCGATCCCTGCGGCGGCCCCTCCATCCAGATATCCTGCGCTCGGAGCTGCATCAATCCTTCTCAATGCTCCTTGAGCAAAACGCTCAAGATGATCAACCTTTGCTTGCGCCCGTTTTGGGCAAACTGCTTTTATTGCTGGTGGCCTTCGCACTCCCCGCCGGCATCCGGGCAGAGGAAGAGCTTACGAAGAGCCTTGAACGTTTCTGCCAACAGGTTGGAAAAATGGAAAGTAATTTAGAAGGGGGGGCAGAAAACTGGCAGGAACTTACAGAGGAACAAGAGCGGTCTCTCTGGGAGAACATTTAATGGGAGGTTTGGAGTAGTGAATTGAGGCGAACTTATGAAATCCCAGATTCCAGGTTCCAAATCTCAGGGTTTCAGGTGTCAGGTGTCGGGTGTCAGGAAAAAGAGACATAGAAGCTGAAACCTGAACACTGAAACACTACTCACTGCGATTTTGAATTTCTACTCCTCCAATACTCCAGTACTCCAACACTCCAATATTCCAGGGCTTGTGGTTCAGAGAAAGTCTTCGGTTCTATCCATCGCCGGTAACAACTACCCTCCCTAATCGCAAAGAACCCTTGGCCGTGCACCCCACGTTGGGCTTAGCTTTTCCAAAAGCCGCCTGCGTTGTAGCTCTGATCAGAGGTGACCACGACACAAACTGCAATACTTACCGCTGCTTCCTCCCGGACCTGACGGGGTTCGTATCCGTTTGTTGCGTAGTGTCCGATCAGCACCAGCCGCAGACAGGCCTTGGTCAGTCTAATACTCTCCATGGGGGATTCAACCCCGCATAAGCGGATTTCGGGCCACAGGGCACCGCTAACTCCCCGTCTAGCACGACCAAGGGCAGAGTTCATTGTAGCTTGGTTGAGGCGCGATTACTACCACAAAGCGCAAAGGCTTGCTGAGCAGAATATCAAATTCAAATATCGAAATCCCAAATCCCAAGCACCAAATCTCGGGATCATTACGCTTCGCTGTCATTTGTTGAAAGAGGAGCAGACAGATTGTCAATTTCGGATTAAGGAATTTGCAGGCTTCGATTCTCGATAACGATTTACCGTTTACTACTGACACCTGAAACCCGACACCTGAAACCTTGGAATTTGGTGCCTAGTGCCTAGTCCCTAGTGCCTAGTTTCTTTCTGCCCGCTGCTAGCTGTCAGCTGCCTGCTTGGTATTGCCCCATGCCCCATTACTCAACAATACCCTCCTGGGCTGCAGGTGCTCGAGACGCTCATAAAGGGTACCACCCGCGTTTGGGCCCAGCAAGTGTTGCCACCCCCCCACGTATGCCACCCGACCTCTTAGCACTCGGGCGTAGGCTTTCTCCACCATCTTTGCTAGGCCCTTTTCCCGCTTCTGCCAGTTGTTATCGGTAGACCAAGGTCGGTTAAAGGCGGCAGGAAGCGACCGCTCTGGGCTGCTGAACAGAAGGGTTGCAATCTTGTATTCGCTGCCAACCTCCTCTGCAAGATTCGCTGGAGAGTATGCCAGCAGTCCCTTGAGGTTCTCGCTGCTCAGCAATTGTTGCCAATGGTCATTTATCCAGCTCTTGCTCCAGAGCGAGGAGTCTACACAAGAAATGGTAGCACCTGTATCCCGACAGTATCTTTGGGCCATGCGATATTCAAAAGGTAATTGCAGCTGAATCCGCATGGCCTCAATCTGTCCCCATTCACGCCAGGAAACTTTTAGATCATACGCTAAACGTCTTACTCTTCTCATGAGACGCCGCAGCAAGGGACGATAGTTTTTTTGCCTATAGAAAAGCCCGTAGGGACTCACTTCCACCGCCAGCGCTACTGGGCGCTTCTCGGCAAGCAGTTTTTTCAACTTGGCCGCACCATCCGGATCTCGATGGACTGTGCCTATCAGGAGAAGCTCTTTGCTGTCGAGCTGAGTCCTTTCCATGGTCAGACTTCCTCCGGCAATGTCAGCAAGCACACTCTCATTTCACATTTCCTCAATGCGCATTTCGCATTTCTCATTGAGGGCAAAAGCACAAACGTCACTCCATTTAAATGCAAAATGAGAGATGATCAATGCGAAATGATAAGTGAGGTAAAAGGCCTTAGCCTGAAACCGAACTATATTGTTCAAGTATTGGGATGAGTTCATCAAAATGGGAGACATGATGAGCCGCCTTAAGCTCTTCATTGCAATAAGCAATAAAAAGTACACCTGCACGTTCACTCGTCTCCCGGTCAACATCAGAATCACCAATGTAGCATGCTTCATTAGGTGTGATGTCTAGATAGGAAAGAATCTTGTTGACTGATTCTGGATGTGGCTTGGGATGGTTTACATCAAGGGATGTAACCACCAGATCAAAATATGGATTCAGCCCAAATCTCTTCAGCAACTGGCCCATTGTACGGGTGCGGCTGGTGGCGATAGCAGTCTTGTAGTGAAGGCGGAGCAGCTCCAAACACTCCATTAAGCCTGGCTGCAAAGTAAGCAGTTCTATGAGGGGTTCATAGTCCATTTCCTGCCATAACCGCTCGGCTTCCCGAATCAGGCTGTCATCGCCGAGGAGAAATTTTAGAGACTCTTGGAGCGTGTGGCAGTGTACATAATTGAGCTGGTCTTCGTTGAGTGGTTCCTTGTTAAAGTGAGACAAAAACTGATTATATAGGCTGGCGTTTGCCGCTCGTGAGTCAACGATAACGCCATCACAGTCAAAAATTACTGCCTTGATGACTCCATCGGAGCCGGAATACCCCCTGGTTACACCGTTTCTACTCATCATCCTCCCAGATTTTTTCGCTCTTGATTCCCTTCAGGAAACGGTCGTTGCTGCTTCGATTCTTTTTAACCTGCCGGAGGAATTTTCGCATCTCACCATCCGGAAACATGGTGTTGAGATCGCGCTCTGCTTCCTTAAAAACTCGGTTCAGGTCTACCTTTTCTTTTTCAGTTTCGGTTTCTTCCTCTTCTACATTCTCAACCTGCTGTTCGTCCATGCATCCCTCCGAAACTGTCAGTTGTCAATCAGTCTTCAACTATCCTCAGTGATTTATGAACTGCCTTGCGGCAGTCTGCTGGAGTCATCCCCACGATGCAAAACGCTAAGCGCAGAGCGCAGAGCGAAAAACTGCCAATATCAAAGCTCCCTAGATTTGTACGCTATGCGCCATGCGCTATGCCCTATGCGACTCTACCTCGCCCCCAAGACCAGGTTTGCAGGGACTAAGTAAACTCTTTTATTTTCAATAAGTTGTCCTTGAAGCTTACTCCCTGTCCCCTTTTACACGCAGACTAATATATAATTAGCCCTTAGATGTCAAGTTCCTCACAGCGCATCACGAAGCGAGATTATATTGAAAAATTTGATTTTGAGCCACCCCATGATGCAAA
>JASFGC010000056.1:0-13660 GCA_050123975.1 Syntrophobacterales bacterium
TCACTGATACACTGCGGGTTAAGTTCAAAGACGCGGGGCACATCCTCGGTTCTTCGTTTGTCGACGTGAAGTCAACGGCGGAAGGGAAGGTGAAGAGGATCGTCTTTAGTGGCGACCTTGGCAGACCGGCACGACCCATCCTCCGAGATCCAGTTCAGGCTTTCGAGGTGGATTTTCTTGTCTTGGAATCAACCTACGGCGGCCGGTTGCACGACAATAGCACGCCTGAAAAGGACCTAGCACGCGTGATCAATGCAAGTGTGGAAAGAGGGGGAGTACTGATAATACCTGCTTTTGCCGTTGGCCGCACGCAACAACTACTCTACGCCTTGAGGGAATTGGAGGCCCAGAAAGAGATACCCTCACTCCCAGTCTATGTAGATTCACCCATGGCAATAGATACAACAACTGTTTTTGAAAAGAGAAGAGGGTACTATGACCTGACGGCCAAAGTTCTGGAACTGAAAGGAACCCGTATTCTTCAGCCGCAGCAGATTCATTTCTGTAGGCACCGAGACCAATCAAAGGCACTGAACCAACGAGATGAGCGCGCCATTATCATTTCTGCCAGCGGCATGGCCACCGGTGGCCGCATTCTACATCACCTGAGGTATCGGTTGCCTCGTGCTCAAGACACACTGTTGTTTATTGGCTACCAGGCAGAAGGTACAAGAGGAAGAACAATCTTGGACGGAGAGAGCACAGTGAAGATCCACGGAAAGTACATCGCCACTCGAGCCAAGGTTGAGAATATATCCGGCTTCTCCGCCCACGCAGACTCCAATGAGATCTTGGCCTGGCTCATCGGCTTCAATCGACCCCCCAAAAAAACGTTTCTCGTTCATGGTGAGCCCGAGGCTTCGGCATCATTGGCAGAGGAAATCCAGCAGAGATTAGGATGGGATGTGGTGGTTCCAGAATTCGAGGAGAGCTTTACACTAGAATGATTGGAGTAATGGAGTAATGGAGTGTTGGAGTATTGGCAAAAGGGCGGTTAGAATCCTTAACCAATTCTCCAGTACTCCAGTACTCCATTACTCCATAAAGAAGGTCTTAAAAATAAACGCTGAAAGGAGGAGCAATATGGCAGACAAGGTAATCATTTATGGCAAATCCAGTTGACCCTACACAAACAAAGCCAGGTCGGCTTACGGAGACAAAGCCACTTACATAGACGTCGCGAATGACAGTGATAAGCTCGAAGAAATGCTCGAAGTATCCAAAGGTGTGAGGAAAGTGCCGGTCATTGTCGAAGGTGACAAGGTGGAAATCGGCTATGGGGGCACATGAGGCGTATAACAACTCATCGGTGATGAGTCGAAGATTTCTGATTTTAGATTGAAGATTGTAGATTGAGAAACTGGGAACCCGCCCGAAGGGGTGGGCGTCCGTAGGACAATTACTGCCTGCAGGATTTACGATTAGTCCATTTCAACTCATCTCAATCTTAAGTCTGCAATCTAATATCTGAAATTCTAAACCGGGTCGGGCAAGCTTTTTGCATAAAAATTTGTGTTCCCCTCAACACATTGAAGGTCCTTGTAATCAAGGAACTCCAATTATGAATACAAATTGGTCCGACAGGGTACGAATTCTTGCGGTTGATGACGATCAAAACGTTCTTGACCTCTACGAGGAATTTTTTTCTATCCCAATCTCTACCTACTCTACCTACCAGTTTGATCTAACGCTCTGCCATCAAAGTGAAACCGCGGTTGAAGCGGTGCAAACAGCCATCGAGGAGGAGGAGCCGTTTGCTGTCGCCTTCCTCGACATCCGTATGGATTCGGGTCCGGACGGTGTGTGGGCAGCAGAGCAGATCCGAACCCTGGATCCAAACATCGAAATTGTCATGGTCACAGCTCATGATGATATCACCCCAGAAGAAATCGTCTCTCGCGTGCCCCCTCCTGGGAAGCTGCTTTACATAAAAAAACCGTTTACTCCGGAAGAGATTAAACAGTTTGCCGTGGCGCTCAGTGCAAAGTGGCAACAGGAGATACAACTCCTCGAAATTCAGAGTCGGCTGGAGGGCCACGTTGAGAGAAAAACCACTGATTTGACAAAGACAAACGAGCAAATGTCGCGGGAGATAGAAGAGCGGAGACGAGCTGAGGAGGAACTGCAAGAAAGCGAGGAAAGGTATAGATCCATTTTGGAGAACATCGAGGAGGGTTACTTCGAAGTGAACCTTGATGGGGATTTCACCTTTGTCAATGATTCACTGTGCAAAATTGCGGGATATAACCGGGACGAGCTGATTGGCATGAACAACCGGGATTACACCACCCCGGAAACCGCTAAAGAAATGTATCAAGTCTTTAGCAAAACCTATGAGACCGGAGAGCCCGCAAAAATTGCAGCCTATGACATCTTTAGAAAAGATGGCAGCGCCAGGACTTTGGAGCTCTCTGCATCTTTGATGGCGAATTCCACGAACGAACCTGTTGGTTTTCGAGGCGTGGTCCGCGATATTACAGAACGCAAGCGGGCGGAGGAGGCCCTGCGTGAGAGCGAAGAGCGCTACAGGAGCCTTTTCAAAAACAATCATACGGTTATGCTATTGATTGATCCGGAGACTGCAGACATTGTAGATGCAAATCCTGCAGCTTGCTCCTTCTATGGTTGGAGCCATGAGGAACTCATCAACAAGAAAATTACCGATATCAACACACTCACTGACGAGCAAGTTTTCCAAGAAATAGAACGAGCAGAGTCAGAAGAAAACCAGCATTTTTTCTTCCGTCACCGTTTGGCTAGAGACGAGATTGTGGACGTTGAAGTCTTTAGTGGTCCGATCGTACTGAATGGCAAAAAGCTTCTGTATTCGATCGTTCACGATATCACCGAGCGTAAACAAGCCATTGAAGCACTGCGGGCCAGCGAGGAAAAATACCGCACGGTTCTGGAGGCAAATCCTGATCCTGTAGTTGTCTACGACATTAAAGGCAAAGTTGTCTATTATAACCCTGCTTTCACCCGTGTTTTCGGATGGTCCCTGGGTGAGCGGTTGGGCAAGAAAATGGATGTTTTCGTACCTGAGGAGAGCTTGCCGGAGACCCAAACCATGATCAACAGGGTGTTAGCTGGTGAAAGCTTCTCTGGCATAGAAACACACCGATACACCAAGCAAGGGAAGCTCATTCCTGTCAGCATTAGTGGAGCAGTCCTTCGAGATATGGACGGCAACCCTGTGGGGAGTGTCATCAATTTACGAGACATCAGCCAACAGAAAAATCTGGAGGGTCAGCTACAGCAAGCTCAAAAAATGGAGGCCGTCGGTACTCTGGCAGGGGGAATCGCTCACGATTTTAATAACCTGCTCCAAGCCATACAAGGCTATACGGAACTTTTACTCCTGCGCAAAAAGGAGGGAGATTCCGATTGGCGAGAACTGCAGGAAGTCATCCGTGCCTCCAAAAGAGGAGCGGAATTGACTCAGCAACTACTCACCTTCAGTCGCAAGGTTGAGAGCAAGAGAAGACCCCTCGATCTCAATCAGGAGGTGGGAGAAGTACGAGAACTGCTCGAGCGCACCATTCCCAAGATGATAGATGTCGAATTCCAACTCGCCGACAATCTCAAAATGGTCAACGCTGACCCCGCGCAACTGAAGCAAGTGCTCATGAACCTAGCTGTCAACGCGAAAGATGCAATGCCTGAGGGCGGCAAACTGCTCATTGAGACGCAAAGCGTGACCTTAGATCAGGAATTTTGCAGGAGATATGCTGAGGTAAAGCCAGGCAATTACGTCCTGTTCTCCATTTCCGACACCGGGCATGGCATGGGCAAAGAGACGTTGGAGCACATCTTCGATCCATTCTATACCACCAAGGAGGTTGGCAAAGGCACAGGACTTGGCTTGGCAATAGTTTACGGAATTATCAAGAATCACGAAGGCTACATCACCTGCTATAGCCGCCTCGAAATTGGAACCACCTTTAGAATATACCTACCAACAATAGAGCCAGAAACCGTACCTGTGAACGTATTTATGGCATCGGAACCTGAGGGTGACGTCAGAGGAGGGAACGAAACCATTTTGTTAGTGGATGACGAGGAGTTCATTAGGGAATTGGGGGTGGATGTACTCGGACGTGCTGGTTACACTGTTCTCACTGCGAGCAATGGGGAGAGCGCCTTGGAACTATACCGTCAGGAGCGGGCTCGGATTGATCTGGTGATTCTGGATTTGATCATGCCTGGGATGGGTGGAACCAAGTGTCTCGAGGAACTTCTCAAAGTGGACCCAGACACACGAGTATTGATAGCCAGCGGCTACTCACCCGACGGTCCTACCAAAGGAGCCCTTGACAGCGGCGCCAAAGGTTTTGTCAGCAAACCCTACGATACCAGTCAGTTGCTGCAACTGGTTCGTAAAATCTTGGATAGTAAATAAAAAATCCGGATCCAAATGACCCGGCTTTGCACTGCCCCTTGAGGGGGCTTCCATACTCTTTTCTTTTTACGGCAGCATGCTGGAGTGATGGAGAGCAGTGATTTTAGATTTTAGAATGCAGATTTCAGATTTAAGAGCTCTGAACCTCCCGGTAAAGAATGGATACACCTTAATCTGCAATCTACAATCTGCAATCATAAATCATACATGCTCCAGTACTCCAAAACGGCTCGCACCTGTAGAGGCAAAAGCCATTGAACTCTTACCTGACGCTAAAAACCAGGTTTTCAGTGTTGAATAAAGCCTCCATTGCATCGCCCGAATTTAATTGGGGAGGCAGGGTAGGGCTGCACCGTGGTCTAGGGGACAAGTCTTAGAATATTTTTATTATCCTCCCGCCGATATTTAACCTCGTCCATCAATTCTTTGATGATAAACACGCCGAGGCCGCCGACCTGCCGTTCATCAATATCGTCGGTAAGATCAGGGGCATCCAATCCGTGAACGTCAAACGGGATCCCGGTATCTTCAAATTCGATGATAAACCGGCTCTCATCATCCAGCAGGCAAGTTATCTTGACCTCTCCAACCTGGTCCTGGTAAGCATAACTGCAGATGTTAACCAGGACCTCCTCGGTTGCCACGCCTATCTCAGTGATCCTTCCCGGACTTACGCCTTGTTCTTCCGCGCAACGTGACACAAATTCGACAAAGTCCCTGAGATTACTAATATCAGCAGGTAATTTTAGTTCTGATAGGAGACGCATCGACTCAAATGTGCTCAAGGGCAACTTGCAGTGATTCGTATGTTGGGATCATAGAACTAAAGCCTGAAATCTTAAATATCTTTTCCACTTCATCTCGGGGGGCAGCACATATTAACTTCCCGCCCTTCGATTTCAACTCCTTGGCGATCACCAGAATACTGCGAAGGCCAGCACTGCTTATATAGCCAAGCTCCAAGAGATCAATGATAAAACTTGTCTCACCTTCGTCCAGCCATTGCCCCATTTTCTCCTCAAAATCGGGCGCAGAAATAGCATCCATTCTTCCATTCAAGGAGATGATTTTCGTATCCTTTTCCTTCCCGGCTTCGATTATCTCCACAGCGTCCTCCAGATAATTGCTTTTAGCGATGGGCTGTAATCATAGCACAGACAGAAGAGATGATGAAATGAGTTTCGTGGGAACGGAACACCTTGAACTCTGGGATTTACCTGCAAGCTGGTTGGAGCACCCAGATACGGTAAGAATGCAATCTCAAAGCATTCTCTCCTGTTAAGCTGACAACAAATAAGTAATTTGACGTGCCAATTTGCCGCTGGTATTGTAGTCCCTGCACATCCCGGGCCGTAGACACCTTTGTGCAGGTAAGTTCGACACTCCCCGGAAACGAATTCTTCTTACCACTATGTGACGCAAATAGTTTTATCGCTCAGCGCAATTGGCTTTCACTAGAAACCATACTTAGCTGAAGGAAGAATCGACCATGTTTTCCTCTCTTAAGACAAAAATCATCTTTTTCATTGCCCTCGTAATGATAGCCACAGCCGTCACCGTTATGTACTTCACCCATAGAGATGTGGGACGCGCCATGTCTCAGGCTGAAGAGGCTTCCGCAGAAAATGTGCTTCGGCTGGTAGAACTGAACATTCTGGGAGGATATCAGAAACTCCTCTCCGACAGGATCGATGCAATCAAACAACGGGAGGCTCGGTTGAAAACCCAGGCCAGCTCTGCCGCGTCTGTCCTGAACCAGTTCAACTTTCTTGCCACAGAGAGACTGGTTTCCAGAAAGTATGCTCAACAGACGGGACTGAGTTGGCTCAGATCAGTTTCATCCGTGGAACAAGAGGACTTGTTCGTCTTTGATGAAAACGGAGTGGTCATCGCCCACCCAGACCCCAGCATGCAATCCAGGTCAATTGATCACCTGGGTGACATGAAAGGCAGGAAGATTGCCGCGGTGATGTCCGCGGACGTTTTAAATCCCGGTGGAGATTTCGCTGTATTTGTTTGGAAAAAGCCGGGAGAAGAGGTCGGCAGTAAGAAACTCGGATACTTCATTCCTGTGCAGGTTTGGAAATGGACAGTGGCAGCTGTGGTCGATATCAGTGACATCCAGGCCGAGGCCGAGCGGAAATTGGAAAAGATAGTAGGCGTCCTGAAAAAAACCTTTGCCAACATCCAAATTGCCGAAACTGGAAGTGTCTTCATGTTCAACGGCAAGAAGGATATGCTCATCCCTCCCCATGCTCAAGAAGAGTTAGATGATCGATCTACTATCAATCCCCGCACGGGCACTCTTCTTTTAGATGATCTTATGGGCGCTGCTAAATCCGAAGATAACTCTATGTCCTTTGTAGTCTCGGGGAACGGTGGCGACCGGGTCATGGAGGCCTATGTGCGCTACTTTAAGGCACTGGACTGGTACATAGCTGTAGTGGTTCCGGTTGAGGAGATTCAGGCTCCAGCCAGGACCCTTGTTACCAGACAGAGTTTGATCATTTCCCTCATTTTTCTCGGCAGCTTGATGGTTGCCTATCTCCTGGTAACGCGTATCTCCCACCCGCTCAATCTACTGGCTTCATATGCCAGGGAACTGCCCATGAGTGATTTCACCGCTGAGGAGGAAGAAAGTAGCCCCATCGATGACCTGTCGGTAAAATTCAAGGACGAGGTAGGTCGGTTGGCGGAATCCTTCGTGTTCATGAGAACGGAACTGAGAAAAAACGTTAAAGAACTGATGGAGACGACAGCCACCAAAGAAAGAATCGAAAGTGAGCTGCAAATTGCCCGTGACATCCAGATGGGTATCCTGCCCAAGGAATTTCCACCATTTCCGGACAGGCACGAGTTCGAAATATACGCTACCCTAGAGCCGGCAAAAGAGGTGGGGGGGGATCTTTACGATTTCTTTTTTGTAGATAATGACCATCTCTGTTTTGCCGTGGGCGATGTTTCGGGAAAGGGAGTACCTGCAGCCCTTTTTATGGCGGTGTCCAAAACCCTCGTTAAAATGGAAGCCTCCAAAGGCTTATCGGCTGCTGAAGTATTGAGCAGGGTTAATCGACAGCTTTCCAGTGACAATCCATCACTCATGTTCGTCACACTTTTCTTAGGAATTCTCAACGTTAACACCGGAGAGGTTGAGTACAGCAGTGGCGGCCATGATCCTCCCTATATACTGAGCGCCGGTGGAGAGATACAGCCGCTGGAGTCGACCGATGGTGTAATGCTCGGGGTGACGGAGGATTTCACCTATAAGTCGAAAAAAAATCAGCTGCAAAAGGGAGAGACGATCTTTCTTTACACTGACGGCGTCACAGAAGCGATGAATCCAGACGACCAATTGTTTTCTGAGGCAAGATTGCAGCAAATGTTGACTCGGTTGCAGGAGAAAGGCACAACGGACATTATTCAGTCCATACGTTCGGACATAGAGATCTTTTCTGAGGGGACACCCCAATATGACGATATCACCATGCTGGCATTGAAGTATAAAGGGTGACCATAAGGGAGACAGGCACTGATAGGTTCATGATGAAGCAGAACAACGTTGTGGGCCAGAAGTCAGTATTGAAGTACTGCTTTGAAACGGATTATCTTTTCAAGCCTCATTCTCATCTGGTTTGCTCTCTCTATCCAGTTGCAGTAGATCTCGTACTGGCAGCGGATGCGGTTTTTGACTCATTCCCGCCCTAGACTATAAGCTTTCGCAGCACAGTTGTCTCTGATTCTGATGGGAACCGAGGCCAATTTATATTAAGTTTGTCCGCCCCTCATTCTTCGGTTGACACAAATTTCTGAGTACGCTAATATATTAAAATGTTTAATAAAATATGACAGTCGAAGATTGATTACAGCTGCACCTCGACTGTGAAGTCTTCAAGGACAGGTGTAAGCATCCCTCAGTAAATTAAACTGACAGTACTCTAACCCGCAAACTAAGTTCCAGCACCATTGATACGGTTTTCTATATGTCGGAAAATAGCAGTGCTCGGCTAACTTCTTGAGCAAACCTAACAAACGGGAATACAGTACCTATCTGAAGCAAACTCTAGGGGCAAATGATCTTTTCTTTCAGGACTACCCTAAAACACAACCAGAGGACTGAACAATGAAATATTTCAAAGGAGTGGCGCTTTGTTTCCTCGTTTTCGTCTTGCATTTTGGTATGCTAGGAGTAGAAAACGCTTACGCTGCCGAGAAGGCCGACTCAACAGGTTGGGAAAAAGAAGGCGTTTATAACCGATTGTACAGGGTCGATCAATATCAGAAGATCAAGGGCACATTGGTAGAGATCATTGAGATCAAACCCATGCCTGGCATGGCGCCCGGCATGGGTTTGATCATGATTTCCCGGAAAAAAGAAAAGGTAACTGTGCATCTAGGCCCGAAGTGGTTCGTCCATTTCTTGATGCGCGGATTTAAACCAGGTGACAGTATTAAAGTGAAGGGTGCGTGGGCTCAAATCAAAGGTGAACGATTCTTTATAGCATCCAAAGTGCGAAATGCAGAGTTCTTCGAGGTAAAATTTCGGAAAACCAAGGACGGGACTCCTTATTGGACTATGACCCCTGAAGAGATCATCAACTCTGACGAGCGGCTTGAAGATTGAGATAATTCCACGGAGCTAGAGATGAATAGAGTGAAAGCAACACCGTACTTCCTTGTTCTTGGCATAGCTTTTTTTCTCATAAGCAAGGGTTTCGCCGCAGATTATCCAACTACGCCCAGACTGAAAGATAATGGCAAGAAGCATAACATCGTCTACCTGCAAGGAGGCCCCTATTACGAATACGACATGGTTTTCAATGCTGTCATCCGAGCACTCATGGAAATTGGCTGGGCCGAAAGAATCAATCTTCCCGCCCAATCGACAAATACAGCCCGAGACTTGTACACCTATCTGGCCGCACATAAAGAATGGAGCAAGTACCTTGAATTTCCCGCCGATGGCTTCTACGACAATGACTGGAAGGAGAACAAGCGCCAACCCACTATGCAAAAGCTCCTGAAACGTCGAGATGTCGACATGATATTCGCTTACGGCACCTGGGCGGGCCAGGACATGAAAAATATGCCCCCTGAGTTCAAACACATCCCAGTAGTCGTTATGGACGTATCAGATCCACTGCGATCCAAGATAGTTGATAGCAATGAGGATACAGGCCGGGACAACCTCACTGCTCGAGTAGATCCTCTACGTTACCAACGGCAGGTGAGCCTCTTTCACCAGATAATCGGTTTCAAGAAGCTTGGCATGGCCTTTGAGGATACTGTGGAGGGCAGGAGTTATTCGGCCATAGCCGACGTAGAGAAAGTCTCGAGAGAGCAGAACTTTGAGGTTGTGCAGATACGCCATCCAGGATATGTGAAGTCCAAGAAACAGGCGGTACAGTGGTTCTTGCAGTCCGTCACAGATTTGGCGTCCAAGGTAGATGCATTCTACATCACGCAACAACTCGCAGTTGATTTGGAATCTCTTCCAAAGATAGTCCAGATTCTCAACAGTCATAAAATACCAACTTTTTCGCAGGCAGGTTCTTCAGAAGTCCAAGGGGGAGTCCTTCTTAGTATTGCCACTGCGGGCTTCAAATACGTGGCCAAATACCACGCTACGAAAATTGCAAAAATTCTAAACGGGGCTAAGCCGAGAAAATTGCCAATCTTATTTGAGGATCCCCCCAAAATAGCAATCAATCTGGAAACTGCTAGTCAGATAGGGTTTGATCCTCCTGTTGATATTCTCTCAGCGGCGGATGAAGTCTATATGGAAACCACAATCAAATAACAACCTCGCCCAAGCTCCAAACGAATCTTTGTAGAAGACAATAACAATGGTAGAGGAAGCAGATGGACCCTGTTGATAGGCTCAAGGTCTCCCAGGAAGAATTGTTTGATTCCTTCGCTCATGATTATGATTTGCTTTTGCCTGACTGGGAAAATGATTTACTAAAACAGGCTAGAGATTTAGACCTTTTTTTCAGAAATTACAGCCAACGGCCCATCAAAACGGTACTCGACTGTTTTTGTGGTATAGGCACCCAGTGCATAGGCTTGAGCAAACTCGGCTACCACGTGACCGGCACCGACATTAGTAACAAATCTATAGTAAGGGCCAAGAAGGAGGCCCAACGCTACGGGCTCGACATAGAATTTGTACGGGCTGATGTACGTCGTCTAACGGAACTACTCCCACAAAAATTCGACGCTGTAATCAGCTGCGATAATTCACTGCCGTTGCTCCTCAATAAGGAGGATTTGGATCTAGCGCTGCAGAATATGTTCGAGATACTTGAGCCGTCTGGCCTCTGTGTCATCAGTATTCGAAACTTCGAGGAAATATATGCCGAAAAGAAACGTTTCAATCCACGCCAGATCCACGAAATAGACGGCAAGCGTCTCATTATTTTTGATGTCTGGGATTACATGGAGGACGAAATTCTCGTTTTCAACGTCTTTTACCTGCGTGAGAAAAAAGATGGTTGGGATGTGAACTGCCGTCGCATGGTGTTCAAGGCCCTCTACAGTGACCATTTAATCAGCGCCCTGAAACAAACAGGTTTCAGCCAGATTGAGGTGGTCAAGAGCCTGGATGGAATTCCCCTCCAATTTGATTTTTATATCTGCCAAAAGGAATAGTCCTGCGCTTTTCACAACAACAACCGTTTTGTCCTAGCCGAAGACTTGAATTATGAACAGTTCAAAAGGAAGTCAGTGGAGTGCGAACGTTCCGCGGACTAACAGGCTTTCTTTGAGAACGCCGTTAAGGGTGACCTTCTTCATCATGGGGACGCTCTTTTTCGCCCTTGTTCTAAACATGGCACTTTCCACTTTATCCCTGGAGAAAATCTATACTGACTCTCTCATTTCTGAATACACAGTTATCGGCCGTTATTACTCCAGGAAAATTGAGCGTTCACTATCATTCGGCAAGATTCTTCCCAAGTTTGTCGGCATGCCTAAGTTTCTGAATGACATCAAAGAGAAAAATCAGAAAATTTATCAGATATTTGTTTTCTCCTTCGAAAAGGAGCCTTTATTTTCCCTTAATCAAGACATGCCATTTTCTGCGAGCGCAATTCTTGACCAGGAGGTAGCAGGTCGGCTCCAAAACATGTCCGATGATTTCTGGCACTACAAGGACGGCCACTATCATCTTATTTTCCCACTATCAGGGGGGAGCAGCTTTGCCAAAAATGTCCAGGGGTACATGGAGATCGTTCTGCCCGAATCAATCGTAAATAACAAGATTGAAGAGTTGATAATCGCCACGGGTAAGCTCCTTGTTTTATTTAGCGTTTCTTCGGCTCTGGTGTTCCTATTACTGGCTCTGCTGTTTCTGCCCGCAGGTGAAAAAAATCGTAAGTATACTTTTAGTCTGAAGACGCGAACCCTTCTTATTACCTCTTCGGTCCTTATTCTTTCCCAGGTGGGTTTTTCTTATTTCAATGTCTCTGGTTTCCGCCACAGATATTTCGAAAACATTCGCGAAAAGTCTCAGACCATGGGAAGGCTCCTGCAAAAAGACGTTAACTATTTGCTCGGTCTCGGCATCCCGATCAACAAGATGGTGGGAATAGACAATTTGTTGAAAGACATCCTTGCTTTTACTCCCGAGCTTTCCGATATAACTATCGTTGACAAGGCCGGCGATTCTTTATATCGGGTTGAGGCCGAGAATTCAGAAAGAACCACGGGTTCAAGCTCCGATGATGCAAGAACAAAACCGAAAAATGGAAGTCATAGGCGATTCAGCTACGGCGCCGGGAAAACGAACTACCGCATCGCCTTACCGGTACAAAAGAGTGGAGAGCCAGCAGGATATGTCCATCTGAACATTTCCAAGAGTTTTATCCACGATAAGATTCATGATCTGGTCCTCGACTCTGCCACAGTTGTGGTTGTTTCTTTGTTACTAGGATTCGAATTTGTTTTCTTTCTCATTGCCCACGTTATTGCTCGGGGTGAGCGACTGGCAACCGAAGCTTCACCTTCTAAAGATGCCGCTCAGTTGTCAATGAGTGCAACAGAGCAGGGTGAAGAACACATTTACGCTCGAACGGCGGCCTTCTTGTATGCATTTTCCATGGCCCTTTCCATATCCTTTCTGCCAATTTATGCTAAAGATTTGTACACACCCATCCTCGGACTCACAAAAGAGGTAGTTATAGGCATCCCCATATCAGCAGAAATGCTTTTTGTGGCCATAAGCCTTGCTTTGGGTGGAATTTGGCTTGATCGCAAGGGTTGGTTTTGGCCTTTTCTTGTTGGCACGGTCATCACCGGAATCGGCTTGTACTTGTGCGGTATGGCCAGAGGTATCACCGAACTTATCGTATATAGAGCCGCAGTAGGCTTCGGTTATGGCTTGGTGGTAGTGGCCACCCAGTCGCTGGTGATACATGTGAGTAGCCAAGAGACCCGCTCAAGTGCCATTGCCGCTCTGGAAGCTGGTTTTTTCTCCGGGTTCATTTCAAGTACTGCCGTGGGTGGAATGTTGGCTGATAGAATGGGATTCAGATACGTTTTTTTCTTGGGCAGTGCGCTATCAATTATTGTCATTCTTTTTGTCCTGATCTTTCTTAAAAATTTGCGCAATATCGGCCTCGATGATAAAGACCGCCCCACTTTGCCTGCAACAACAGATGAAAGTGTCGGTTTGCTCTCCGTGCTCAAGGATAAGGACGTTATCGGAACACTCTTATTGAGCGCCATTCCGGCCGCCCTCTGTCTTGTGGGTTTTTTATATTTTGCCAGCCCATTATTTCTCACCAGCGCCGGGGTCCGCCAGTCAGATATCGCCCGTCTTATGATGATCTACGGCTTATGCATGGTGTATGTGGCACCTTTTATCAACAGATGGGTTGATTCGTTGGCTAACAAGAAGATCCCCATAATTGCTGGCGGCATTCTCGGTGGCTCAGCGCTGCTGTCTTTTTATTATCTGAATTCCGTTTTGATGTTTGTGGTAATATTGCTCCTCTTCAGCATCTCAGGGGGAATGAGCTACGGTGCCCGCATTTCTCTGATAAGTGAAGCAGAAAGTTCCAAGTCCGCCGGGGTAGGCAAAGCACTTGGTATATTCAATTCCATGGAACGCTTAGGGAATGTCTTTGGACCTATTTTAGTTGGTGGGATGATAACAATTTTTGGGATGACCCGGGCAATGAGCAACGTCGGCCTCATTTATCTGGTGGGTTCGATTCTCTTTGCTGTCTTGGCCCGCAATACAACTCAACCAACTGGAGCAGA
>JASFGC010000057.1:0-13632 GCA_050123975.1 Syntrophobacterales bacterium
AATCCGAACCCACTTCTTTGAAGACGATACTCCAATTCTTGTACTCTTCTCCGGCAAACTCACAACATAATACTCCCGTCCGTGCGTTCATAAATTGCAACTTCGGTATGATTTCTTCAACAAAGATCTCGGTGATGTGAGCCTTGTCTTCCTCGGTGAGTTCATCTATGAATCCAGCTAGATCTTTTCTCTCGCCCATTGCCAACATCCTTTTTTCCCTGGTCCACCCTGACAGTCGATACATAGAAAACTGTGTCATAACCACGAATGATTTGAAGAGTCAAAAAGCATTTGTTCTCTACTTTTGCAGGTCTGCCAACAAAGCTCCAAGAAGTAAGGTGTCAATTTGATCCAAGAGTTTGCGGTAGACACCGCCATAGGTTTTACTACCATAGCACTGAAGGCAGTTGAATATTTCCTTTCGCAGGGCTTGACCTTGGGTGCCCAACTCCATGGCATTCTTGGCCGCACTCTTACCCAGAGATCGAGCCTCTTCCTCGAGCAAAGCCCGGCTCTTATTTTGGAATAACTTCCAAAGCTCCTCCAGTTTTTCAAGCTGCAGCCCCAGCTCCTGTGAAACGGGTATGGCGGAAATAGTTGCTATAGCACGAGTCTGTTCCAATTCCTTTGCCAGTACCTGCAACAAAACGGAAATATTGCCAAACTCAGCTCCGCGGATACCTCGCTTCCACTTTAGCAACCAGGGGTTGCGCCAGGACCAGAGATCATAGCTTTCACCTAAAGCCACAAGCTTTTCGGACTCTAGAGCCATCTCTTGCACCCGTTCCAGGTTCTCGCCCTCTAGTGGAATTGTTTTTCCAGGCTTTACCCCGTCTATCTTAGGACTATCGTAAAGAGTCATAGTGTCCAAGAGGTCGTACCAGATATTGAAGAGGGCCATATTGCCCGCAGTATCACCTGGGGTTTCTAAGTGTGGATAGGAGAGCACTACCCGACCCTTGCCGTATGTGCCCTGCAAAACAGCAGGTTCATTCAGGAGTCGTCTGGGATCCATATTGATCTCATAGACCTGTTCCAAATTCTCCCAGTCATGACCTGCAGCCTTAGCATCCTGCACATTAAGGTCGGACACGCAGAAATCACTCTCAGGCTCCCCATATTTTCCGAGAACCTGGATTCTCTCAGGCTGAATAAGCTCGAATTGCGACGGCCACCATACCTGAAAACTGATTTCCTCTTGAAAACCCCACCAAAGAGGATGATCATCAACGCGACGTATCCGGATTGAGCCGCTAAAGTTGGGAAGCCTCTCACTCATCGGTTTTCGGCTCGCCGGCAATAGTCCCAGCCCTTCATCTACTTGGAGGGCGAGACCCGCACCACCACAGATTCCCAGATAGCTGCCACCCGTCTCCACAAACCGTCGCACGTGCTCCATGCCCTCCGGGCCCAATGCTTCGCATTTGAGACTAGCCCAACCACCTGGAACGATCACTACCTGGTAGTTTCTGAGAGCACCGTTACTGACCTCCGCTGCCGTCAGCAGGTCGAAAGAGAAACCGAGGTCCCTCAGGGTATACACCATAATATAACCCCAGAGAAACGATTTGTCCCAGAGGAGACCAACTCGACCTTGACTCAAGGGCAGGAGATATTCGTCTGCAAGCTCCTGGAACCCTTTCCCGACTGGCTTCTCGGCTCTTGCGTCTGAGAAAATCAGATCCCCAGGATCAGCAAAAGCGGTCTTTGGACCGCGCCAGCGGTACACAGGTTCGTTCCGGGCCAAGGTGCGATGCGCTGCCCGGATAGCATCGAGCACAGATGTATTTCTCTGTAACCTAATCCAGTTTCCCTCTATTTCCATGTCTGGGCTTGATTACCTCGCGCCTCCTTTTCCTGCAAACTAGACAGACAGCTTTGTGAATTGCAATCGACCAACGGGGCTTGCCAGCAAGACTCAGGAGGGAATTCGACCTTTACGCCCCACACCTATATCATGAATGGGAATAATAAGGTCGGCAATCTCCTTTACCCGCTGAGCACTTTCGTAAGCCCCAATCGCATCAGTGTGCACACCGGGAGTAACCGCCGGTCCTACAGGCGGGAAGTTCTCTGCATTGCAGCAGAAACCTGTAATAATTGCGGTTCCATCTTTGGTGTCCACCGCAACGGATTGTCCTCCGGGTGTGTGTCCGGGGGTAAAAAGTACCCGAACTCCTGGAACTATTTCCCCGTCTCCCTCAAAAGCCACCACCTCTGACTCATCCAAAAGATCGGAATAGTAGCGGTGATCGATAGGGTGGGGCGCTTTGAAGAAGTCTAGCTCTGCTTTTTGCACATAGACCTTGGCATTTGCACATTTGTAGGTGTTCTCGCAGTGATCGTTGTGTAGATGAGTCTGGACCACAATATCCACACCCTCAGGCTTGAGACCTACAGAGTCCAGGGCCTCCTCGAATTCCATAATCTTGAGGCCGGTCTGCTCTTCCGCCCCTTGGGGAACCATGAATTCCTCCATTCCAGTATCAACCAGGATCTTCTGATCGCCACCTTGCAGATAAAAGACATAAATGGGTAGAAAGATTCGTTTGCCGTATCCTTTTTGGTAGGTCATGATTCCCTGATCCGTCTCATTGATACCCACTGCCAACGGATGTATCACGTATGTACTCATGTTCAACCCCTTAAAGTAGATGCAAAATCAATTCTTCTTGTCTTTTTATTCACATGCTCTGTACTATACACAAAATCAGGTCCCAGTGCCAGTCACAACAATGGAAACAACGGCAGATTATTGAATCAAATCTTCTTGGGCTCAGGTGAGTTCAAATCTTATCGATGACACTCAATGTTTGCTTGCCTAAAGACTAATTGAATGCGAAACTTAAATAAGAGTAAAGAACTCGGTCCCAGAGGACCCGGCTTTGTTCCGCCCCAAGGGAAAGGCACAAGGCTCAAGGTACAAGGCATTAAATTTTCTTTGCTCAAATAATAATGATGGGATTAAGCATGAAAAACGTCTTAATTCTACTTTTTCATTGACAAATAGAGCGTAGGGGTCTATAGAACTTAGGTGGTATTGAGTGAATACTTTCACTTTCATCTTGCTAAAGATCCTTCAGAGGAGGAAAGAATGAGCGACGCAGAAAAGCAGGCGATTCTTGATTACATGGCAAAGAAAAAGGGGAAGACCAAGCATTATTTCAACGAACTCTGCAAAGCCCTTCCCGATATGAAAATGCGCCAAGTAAAAAAGATCATCAACAAGATGGTAGAAGAGGGCACTCTCACCTTCTGGTCCAGTGGGAGCACCACCCTATATATGTTGCCCGGGACACAAGCTGACCTGGATAAGGAAGAGAAGGGTGTAATCGAGTAGGTCTCTCCCTGAACGTTTTCCTTTGGAGCGCTCACTTGCACTTCGGTAGCAATGGTAGACACTGTAGGCGCGGTCGATAACCATCGGCCATTCATTTTATCAATTTATCAATAGCATATTTCTATCTGGCTCGACGTTGCATCCAACAACCTGGCTGAGGCCGCAGGAGGAGTAGACAGCCTTCTCTTTGACGCAACTAACAGTTTAGAACTTGTTTCGGAGCGGTGCATCTGGTATCACTGCTCCGACTTGATAATTGACCTCAGGAGTCACGGCGAGTTTCACAGGTAAACTTAAACTACCTGTTCGCCTGATCCCGCCGCGCTTATTTTCCTGGTTTTATTTTAATTGACAAAACTCATAGGACAGTTTATACAAGCATGTAAATCACTGAGTGAATTGATTCACGAATGTTTATCAGTATGTCTATTTCCTCCCTCTATCTGCGCATTAGGTAGCCGCCAATCGGTAGACCACGCATGAATAACATGCAGTGTCTTAGCATATCTAAAGCACTGAGAGAGGAGGTGAGACTTCCCAAGTAGAGCAAATGCAACTTAGTCACGGTAGGGGACGAAGGTCTGGCCACGAGGACATGTAACAAGGCCACGTAGTCGAATATGGCAAGCCGGACCGCATCATCATAAACTCACAGAAAAGGAACTTATGGATAACAGACGACCCCGTGTAGTGATTGCAGGACTTCGCGGAGGTTCAGGAAAAACCACCCTTGCCCTCGGACTAATCGCTGCCTGGCAGCAAAGGGGAGGGGAGGTGGTTCCCTTTAAGAAGGGTCCAGATTATATTGATGCGGGCTGGTTGACTATGGCTGCCGGCCAACCCTGCTACAATCTGGATCCGTATATGATGAGCGGGGAGCAAATCCTCGATTCATTCTGGCAGCATACTGAGGGAGCGCGAGGCGCGGTTATTGAAGGTAATCGCGGCCTCTATGATGGGTTAGATGCCGAGGGCTCCTGTAGTACCGCCGAACTGGCCAAACTGCTGCAGGCACCGGTGCTCTTAGTGGTGGACGCTACCATGGTCACCCGCACTGCTGCCGCAGCCGTCCTTGGCTGCCAGCATCTCGACCCGGATGTCCCCATACGAGGTGTCATTCTGAATCGTGTGGCCGGACCCCGGCATGAGAAGATGCTGCGCACCACCATTGAGCGCTACTGCCGAGTGCCGGTGGTGGGTGCCATCCCCAAGCTCAAGGAAGACGACTTCCCTGAGCGCCATATGGGTCTGGTGACAGCGGAGGAGCATCCGGAAGCACGGGAAGCCATTTTGGCCCGGATCCAGATTGTGGAACAATACCTGGATCTGGAAAAACTTATCACTATCGCCAACCAGGCGCCGCCCTTAAACTGGAAACCGGCTTATCCCAGGAAGAGGATAAGCAAGGCTTACCGCCAGCCAGTTATCGGGGTGATCAAGGATTCTGCCTTTCAGTTTTACTATCCTGAGAATCTGGAAGCCCTGGAAAATAGAGGTGCTCGGCTGGTGACGGTGAATAGTTTGCATGACACAACGCTCCCTGCCCTGGATGCGATCTATATTGGTGGAGGCTTTCCTGAGACACATGCGGAGCAACTAGCTGCCAATGATCAACTGAGGCAAGCCCTCAGAGCGGTAATTGAAGCAGGATTACCGGTCTACGCCGAATGCGGTGGCCTGATGTATTTGGGACGTAATTTGAATATAAAATCAAGTACTTATCCCATGATACAGGCCCTGCCCATAGACTTCCAGCTTGAGAAGAAGCCACAAGGACATGGCTACACCAGGCTGGAGGTGGTGCAAGCGAATCCGTTTTATCCAGTGGGAACCACCCTGAAGGGACATGAGTTTCATTATTCTCGGGTGACCCGCTTCGATCTGAATCCCACATCACTGGCATTTGCCATGAAAAGGGGAACCGGCATCATGGATGGAAAGGATGGGGTGTGCTACAAAAATATTGTGGCCACTTATACGCATGTGCACGCCACCGGCACACCAGAATGGGCTGAAGGGTTGATTCGCAGGGCGTTAGCTCATCAACGTGAAGCAAAAACCGGTTATGAAAAGAAAAAAGAAGACTTGGACAACCGGAAGACCAACACTGGGGTTGGCGACGGGGTCCGATAACAAGACCAGGAGGTGAATTTCATGGCAACAGTTGAGCACATGGGCAAAGCATTCGAGATTGATGAAGACGGTTTTATTGATGCTTTCGAGAGTTGGTGCCCCGAGTGGGTTGATTACGTAAAAGGCACCGAGGGTATTTCGGAGCTGACCGAAGAGCACTGGAAGGTCATCCACGTTCTGCAGGACTACTATCAGAAGCACGGGATTGCCCCCATGGTCCGGATCCTCACCAAGGTGACGGGTTACAAGCTTAAATACATCTACGAACTTTTTCCCTCTGGGCCAGGCAAAGGCGCCTGTAAGATGGCGGGATTGCCCAAACCTACAGGCTGCGTATAAGTAATTCAAGTTTGCCTTTGCGACACAAAGCTGCTATTCGCCGACTGTGGAATGCGAATACTGGCTGCTGTCCTCAAGCGGTGATGTGTTTCCCAGGGTCGGGCGCTGAGCCCGACCCTTATTATTTTTGGAGAGATTTATAGTCTGATAATGTATATTATGTAAACTTTAGGAAATACGTCCCATTTGTTAGGCCCCCCTGCCGCCACGGACTCATGGTGGGTTAGGCCCTTTCTTCATTTCCTCCCAGAATCGAGTTATAATATAAAACTGAAAATCTATACCTATGCTTATCATCATTGGCAATACACTTCTTTCGCGGGTTTTTGCTGAAACCTGTGTACTTATGTAGAGGGTTTTCCCTTGTATCTAAAGCGGCAATCCTTCAGGGACCATTATCACTATGTCCTCTGTGAATCCTACCATCACGAAGATTGCTGGAAGCATCGGGAATTGATGGATCTGGGCCAATACCCCGGCGACTACATTGAGTATTTCGGGGGTAACGCCTTTTACTTCAAGGAGGAGCTGGAGGAAACACTTCAAGACAAAGGCGTAACCTACTCCACCGACGATCTGGAGGAGATCTTCAAACCTTTCCTTGATCCTGATATTCGGCGCATCATCGAAAACTTCGAGAGACCAAAAAGCAGGCTCAAACAATGGTCCACTTGTTCTGACAAAGAAATACTGAAGCACCAGAGGGGTCTACACTTTTTTGATAAACGCAGACTACACTACCTGCGCTGCGGCCAGGTCAATATAGGCAATCTTGACAGACTGCCACTGAAGTTTTTCAGTGTACTTTTTGAAAAAAGCCGGGACGAAATCGAACAGGTCTTTGGTGAAAAGGAGCAGATACTTCGTCCCGATGAAATCCGTCGTTATCTCTACGCTGCACTCCGTTTACAAACCCACTTCAGCCACTTGCTTACCCGCCACCAACCTGAAATACTGGATCCCCTCAAGCTTGACCAGCATTTTCTGGAGGAAATCTGCATACTTAACTCAGACAAGACCTTTTTCAGGGGCGTGGAATCTACTGATCCTGCCTCTCTGCATCCCTACCTGGCGAAATATGTCATCCTTTATTTTGATCATGCCTTTCACCCGGAATTGGCCTGGGATGAGTACATGCAGGAATTTAGATGGCGGCATCAATTCTACAGACGGACCTCCTCCACTGCCGGTGCTACCCTGCCAGAAGAAGAGGCCTGTCAGTGCCTTGGCATTACCCAAGAAGAACTTCGCAAAATGGATCTCCAGCAGTTGACTAGCCATTTTAGGAAGCTTGCAAAAAAAGCACACCCCGATGTGGGGGGCGACGAGAAAACCTTCGTTAAAATCAAAGAAGCTTACGAAAGCCTGGCGACAACGAAATGTTGACTCCCCAGCCACCAATGAAACTACTCTGTTCCAGAGCAATTGAAATGAGGTTCGACAACAATGAAACAGCATGTCAGCCAGCCGACTAACAACAATCTCACCGAAATCACCGAGCTTCTTGACTCAGGTAGAAAAGAGGATTTCGCTACCGCAGTCGAGCTCGCACTTCGTCAAGTGCTCCTAAGCCTGCATGTGGAAGAGAATTTCGACAAAATCATCCAACAGGTCCGACAAGAACAATGGTATCAGAATCTTGAAGGTACCTGGGAAGTTCTCAAACCGCAAGTTCGCACCCGAGAGTGGAAGACTGTGATGACCCACCTTGTTGAGATCGCCTACAGCAGCAGACCCTACTGCGTGCGCTGTGGGGAGTGCTGCCTTCATGGAAGCCCTTCCCTGCACTTGGAGGACTCTGTACTGGTGACCCAGGGAATTGTCTCCCCTCGAGACCTCTGCACTCTCAGAAAGGGAGAACGAGCAAAGCTCAGTGTCGAGGGCAATGTGGGTACGGTCCAACAAGAAGTCGTTAAAATCAGAGAAAGGCCTGAGAATGGACAGTGCGTTTTCTATGTGGAGGAGAGCCGGGAATGTGCGATTTATGAACACCGCCCCCTCCAGTGTCAGGTGCAAGCATGCTGGGATCCTGCACCTCTGGAGAAACTCTGGCACCAGGAAAAGCTCACCCGGCACCATCTCCTCCAGGGCGATCAGGCCTTAGAGAAACTCATCAATGCCCATAACGAGCGTTGCAGGCCAGAGGAACTGGACGCTGCCTTTAGCAGAATTCATCAAGATGGGGACGAGACAGCCCTGGACCTCGTTATTGAGATGCTCCGCTACGACACGAGTTTCAGAGCAGTCCTCACGGAGAAAGGTGGCCTACGGACGGAGGAATTGGACTTCCTCTTCGGGCGGTCGCTACAGGAAATTGCACGTGACTACGGGGTGCGAGTGGATAAAAACGAAGATGGCACCTATCATTTAGTTCAAGATAGCTAGATTGCTTCCTATCCCTAGAAATCTAATCTCGTACGCATCCGCTCTCGCATCGGCTCGCCCATGGGATATTGAGCTGCAGATCGCAAGAAAACTCTCCCAGGCTTCTATCTCCACTCCGCTTCTAGAGACCTATTTGCCTCCTGTTATGAATACTACTGCAAGCACTTTGTTGCTGCTATAATTATAGAAGATAGATTCCTGGGCGGCGCAAACCACTCTCGCGTGGCTCAATATAATCAATATAAACAGCTGTCATTATAGTATAATAAAGTAACTATCTAGAAATAGCTTTAATATTTGCCTACTATCGGTGGAGGATGACAAGCATGGAGAGGAAACAACTGGAGTCCCGTATCAAAGCTCAAGGAAAAGATCTCTTTACCATTATCAGTAATGAAGCACCTTCTCTATTCAATAAGGGCTGGTGGACAGGAAAACTCATGGATTGGTGTATGCGTAACGAGAACTTCAAAATCCAGCTTTTCCGCTTTGTTGACGTACTCCCCTACCTGACAACGGCTGAATCTCTTAGCCGCCACATTGAAGAATATTTTGCGAAGCAGGACCTGGACATACCAGCTGCGCTCAAATGGGGAGCCAAGGGTGCAGGTCTCGGCGGCAGGATTACCGGTAAAATGTTGGGTAGAACCATTCGGACCAATATTGAGAGCATGGCTCAACAATTCATTATTGGAGACAACACGAAAGAGGCTCTTAAGGTATTGACTAAATTAAGAAAAAATAACTTCGCCTTCACTGTCGACATCCTGGGTGAAGCCACTGTTAGTAAGGCCGAGGCTGAACAGTATCAGCAAAGCTATCTTGAGCTCCTCAATGCTCTGCACAAGGAGGAAAAACGGTGGAAAAGTCTCGGTGATACCGAATCGGACCTGGATTGGGGGCACAGATCCAAACTCTACATCTCCATAAAGCCCTCCAGTTTGTATTCCCAGACTACGCCTGCTGACTTCGATGGTTCTGTTAATGCTATTTGTGAACGTTTTACTCCAATTATACGTAAATCAAAGGATATAGGAGCTTTTGTTCGTATCGACATGGAACAGTGTGAATACAAGGACATCACCCTGGAAGTGTTTCGCAGGTTGCGGTCATCTCCTGAGTTCAGGGATTACCCGAACTTGGGAATAGTACTCCAAAGCTATTTGCGTGACACGGACCAAGATTTGGATGACCTCCTGGAATGGGCGAAAGCTGAAAACCTCCCCTTCTCTATTCGTTTGGTTAAGGGGGCTTATTGGGACTACGAGACTGTCATCGCCAAACAACATGGCTGGGAAATGCCAGTCTATACCATTAAAGCTGAAACCGACGCCGCCTTTGAACGCCAGGCACAGAAAATTTTGGAGAACCATGATATTTGCCATCTAGCCTGCGGTTCTCATAATATTCGTAGTATCGCCGCAGTCTTGGAGATGGCAAAAGCCCTCAAGGTTCCAGAAAGCCGCTATGAGTTTCAAGTTCTCTACGGTATGGCAGAACCGATTCGAAAAGCGCTTGTCAAGGTTGCCAAGCGCGTGCGGCTCTATTGCCCCTACGGTGAACTCTTGCCTGGCATGGCCTATCTGGTGCGCCGCCTTCTGGAAAACACGGCCAACGAGTCCTTTTTGCGCCAGAGTTTTGTCGAAAATATAGACACTGAGAAACTCTTGGAGGATCCGGCTAAGTTTTTAGAAACACTAATAGAAAAAACGAGAGCTGCGACAATTAGTGAACTCCAGGATTTGAAAGACCATGGTCCTGGTTTTTTCAGCAACGAGCCCTTTGTGGACTTCACCAGGCCGGATGCCAGGTCAGCTTTTCCTGAGGCAATTGATCAGGTTCGCGCTCTTCTCGGACGTACTTACCCTCTGCTGATCGGAGACAAAGAGATAACAACCGAAGATACCCTGCCCTCAGTCAATCCCGCCAACCCTGAAGAAATTGTGGGTCACATCTCGCAGGCTGGGAAACAAGAGATCGACTCCGCCATTGCCTCGGCCAATGAAGGCTTTCCAGGCTGGCGAGATACCTTGCCCAAGGACAGGGCCAACTATCTTTTCCGGGCTGCCGATATCGCCCGTAAGAGAATCTATGTTCTAGCGGCATGGCAGGTACTGGAGGTGGGTAAACAGTGGGATCAAGCCTATGCCGATGTCGGGGAAGCAATTGATTTCCTTGAGTATTACGGTAGAGAGATGATCCGTCTTGGCAGTGAAAGAAGAATGGGAACAGCCCCTGGAGAATTGAACCACTATTTCTATCAACCGAAAGGACTGGCCGCGGTCATCGCCCCCTGGAACTTTCCCCTGGCCATCAGTTGCGGCATGTCTGCAGCGGCAATCGTGGCGGGCAACTGCGTACTTTACAAGCCCTCTGGTCTTTCTGCGGTTGTTGGCTTTACCTTGGCCGATGTTTTCAAAGAGGCCGGGTTACCTAAAGGCGTGTTCAACTACACTCCAGGACGTGGCAGCGTCATTGGTGACTACCTGGTGGATCATCCTGACATCAGCCTCATCGCCTTTACCGGTTCCATGGACATTGGTCTCCGCATTCTGGGAAGGGCCAGTAAAGTCCAAAGTAATCAAGCCGGTGTAAAAAAGGTTATTGCAGAAATGGGCGGCAAGAACGCCATCATTGTTGACGATGATGCTGACCTGGATGAAGCGGTTGTCAACATACTTCACTCTGCTTTCGGCTACCAGGGTCAAAAATGCTCAGCCTGCTCCAGAGCCATCGTCCTTGAATCAATTTACGACAGGTTCGTCCGTCGGTTCGTAGAGGCAGCAAAATCAGTACAGATTGGTCCGGCCGAGAATCCAGCCAACTATATGGGACCAGTAGTTGACCGGGCAGCTCAGCAAAAAATCCTAGAATATATCGAAATTGGTAAGAAAGAAGGCAATCTCTTGCTATCTCGGGAAGTTCCGGATCAAGGGTATTATGTTCCTTTGACTGTTTTTTCTGATATCAAGCCTGAACATCGTCTGGCGCAAGAGGAAATTTTTGGACCAGTTCTCTCCCTCATGAAGGTCAAAACCTTTGATGAGGCCATCGAGGTGGCCAACTCCACCAAATTCGCACTTACCGGTGGTGTTTTTAGCCGCAGCCCAAAGCATCTGGAACAGGCCCGGAGAGAGTTTAGAGTAGGGAACCTTTATCTTAACAGGGGCATCACCGGCGCCCTGGTGGAACGCCAGCCTTTTGGAGGGTTCAAGATGTCAGGTGTTGGCTCGAAAGCTGGTGGGCCCGATTATCTTCTCCAGTTCATGGATCCCCGCTCGGTTACAGAAAACACAATGAGGCGGGGATTTGCACCTGTAAGTGATGAGGATGATTGGATTTAAAACCAATAAAAACAGAGTGACTCGAGACTTCAAGCCATCGCAGCCAACACCTGTTGTAAGTGGTCTATGTGTCCATCGCCATGATCTCGGACGAGAGAGAGCTCTTCTTGAGAAAAATTGTAAGTTTCTAGCAATTCAACCAGAAACTGCACCCATTCCTCGCCAGTAAAGTTCCGGAGCAGGGCATGAATTTCCACAGGCGATGGCATTCCTTTCCTGCTCCCCCCCTGCCCTTCTGAGAGTCCTTCAAAAAAACCTGGCACCACACCTTCCAAACAGATATCTTCAGCCCACACCACATCACCCACGCCATCCAGCCGATCGAGGCGCATTTGAATAGTCAAGTGCAGGAAGAAGAGTACAAGAGCCAAGAGCTTGCCGGCCTTCTTACCGGTTTTGAAATCCACCACTGCTGCATAGTCCCTCACCGTAACCAAACGGAGATCTACTGTACCTTCCCTTTCCCGCAAAACAAAGTCACCTGCCGCGTGATGCCACGGGTATATTTGTTTGAAATTATTCCAGTTGTAGTAAAGCGTCAGGATTTTGGCTCCCAGCCGGTAGAGGGATACACATTGGTGTTCAGACAAATACCGCGATCCACGGTCCAGGTCCCACAAAAGCATCCTGCTGGAACTATCTGCTTGGTCTTGATGCAGGTGAAATTCGTGGTAGTCCTGAAACCACTCCGCCACAAACATGTGGAGCCAGCGGAGTGGCTTGCCAGGCTCCCGATAAATACCCGCACCCTTGAAGTATACTTTAGGCAAAAATTTGTAATTATATCGATTTGTTAAGCTCTGCAATAAACGAAAGTCACGCTCTAATTCGGCTCTGGCTGTATCTGATACAGCCACGTTGACCGCGAATGAAACGATCTCCCCAGAAACGCTCAAATCGGCTCGGGCCACGTGATAGAAAGCGCCATGTTTTTCTGTCCGAATTTCAATGGCTTCAACCTCCTCAAGCGTTACACCTCGGCCAAGTCGGTCAGCCAAGGCCTCCAGTATCTTCTGGCAGTTGTTTCTCAAGAGCAGGTAATGCACTGCCCCGAGATAGGGTCCGTAGCGTAATTCAGATTCTCCCTCTTCACTGTGCGGGCCTGCTGGCAGATGAGTTGCCTGACTTTTCTCACCGAGATCAACTTCTCCCCCCGGAGTGGTGGCCAGAAGTCGCACAGGTATAGTGCTAGCGTCTTTCATGGTTTACTTTATAATACTAAATATTACTTTATGAGACTCTGTACTTCAGAAGTAGCCTAGCTTGAATCCACCTATCATAAGCGTTTTCTGCGCTTTCCTCCACCGTATACTTCGTGGTAAGTAAAGAATCCGGGCTCGGAGGGCCAGGCTTTGATGCGTATGCCTCTTTGAGGAATCTCGGGGTGTCAGGTGTCAGGTGTCAGGTGTCAGGAAAGAAAAACAAAAAAACTGAAACCTGAACACTGAAACCTGAAACCCCTATTGTTTGCTCCAGATTTTCCTGAGACAAGGGTTTTGAGTATATGATTCTTTCCTTCCATCCGTGTGTCGATGCTGATGTCAATCTCATTGTTGCCGGCAGGGCCCCGGGACCAGAGGAAGAAAAGCTGATCAAGCGGGCCCATGCTGTCATCCTCCCCCAAGGGGTGAGACAGGATCTGTATGACCTTGCTCTCACGTATTGTTCTCGGGTCTTCCCAAATTACGACCACCGCTTTAGTCACCCTGGGAAGATTGGCGACACCCTACTCTTCCGCGCCGTGGGGATTCCGCATCCTAAAACCTTTGTATTTAGCAGTGTGGACGACTACCTGAAGCGATTCCCACCCGAGGGAGCTCGTTTTCCTTCCTCTGTTCCTTTTATTCTGAAGGGAAATCACAGTGGCGAGGGTCAAATGGTTTTCAAAATCCATGATCTGGAGCAGCTGGAAACCTATCTTGACCAGTTCAGGGCTATGGAAAATAGTGGCACTCAGGGGTTCATCATCCAGCAGTGGATTGACCACGGCGGCCGCGATGTACGCGTGGTGATCCTTTACGACCAACTGTCAAGTTACTGGCGGGTGCAGAGCGATCCACAGCAATTTCTTACGAATATACGTGCAGGCGG
>JASFGC010000058.1:0-13565 GCA_050123975.1 Syntrophobacterales bacterium
GGTTCCAACATCAAGACAAGGGGATAGCGTTTTTGCCCGCGCAGCTTCTGCTTAGTGATATAGCTGGCAACACGGTACAGTTGGATGAGCGGAACACCCATTCTTAGCCCCCAGTAAGCAGTGGTCGCAAAACGTTAATCCAACATCACAAACCTGGTGCGTTTGGTCAGTTCAAAATTCAATGGCTTTACCTTTATTCAGGTTTCAGGTGTCGGGTGTCAGGTGTCAGGAAAAAGAAACAAAGAAGCTGAAACCTGAACACTGAACACTGAAACCTCGGTCAGGTCCCCGGATCTCTTACTCAAAGATATGTTGATTTGGGCAAACGAAAGCGAATGCTTTCCTGTTCACCATCCATCTCCCGCACGTGCAGTTTGCCAAAATCGCCCAATCTGTCAAGAACCCCTTGCACCAGTATTTCAGGTGTTGAAGCTCCAGCGGTGATCCCTATCCTTGCCTTGCTCGCGAACCAGGCGGGATCAATCTCTTCCCCGTCCTCGATCAAGTATGCAGGGAGACCATTTTGTACGCCTGCCTCGCGAAGGCGGTTGGAGTTTGAACTGTACCGAGCCCCCACTACCAAGAGCAAATCAATCTCTTGAGCCAGTAACCGTACAGCGTTCTGTCTGCTTTGGGTGGCGTAACAAATATCCTTCAAATCAGGCCCAATGATAGGGGGAAAACGTTTTTTCAATGCCTCTATAACGTGACGAGTATCGTCCATGCTCAGGGTCGTTTGGGTGACGTATGCCAGACGATTAAAATCTCTGACAGACAATGATTCAACCTCAGCCACGCTTGACAGTACATGGACCTTGCCATCGATACGCCCCCTGGTCCCTTCCACTTCCGGGTGGCCGGGATGACCGATGATAATAATCTCCATACCCTGGCGGCTGTAGCGTTGGGCTTGCAGGTGTACCTTAGTGACCAGAGGGCAGGTGGCGTCTATAGCCCGCAGATTTCGTCTGTTCGCTTGCTCGACCACTGCGTTGGACACACCGTGGGCACTGAAGATGGTCACAGCGGACAGAGGCACTTCTTCCAAGTCTTCCACGAAACAGGCACCACGATCTCGCAAATCTCCAACCACATGTCGGTTGTGGACGATTTCATGGAGCACGTACACTGGGGTGCCATGAAGTTGGAGCGCGCTGTCCACGGTTTCTATGGCTCGCACCACTCCTGCACAAAATCCACGGGGTCTAGCCAGTATTACTTGCATCATTTACCCTTTGCGTCTGAACTGTAGACGAGACCCTAACATAATAATGAAAGATCGCAAAGTCATAGTGAGATTTAGGATTGTAGATTGTTGATGTGAGATGTGAGAAGGCAGAGAGCATAGAGCATGGGGCATGGAGCATAGGGAGTAATTGCGAATTGCGAATTTCGAATTGCGAATTTCGAATTTCGAAATGAGGATGTGGGATGAGGGGTAAGGGATACTGCTTACTGCTTACCGCTCACCGCTCACTGCTCACCGCTTACCGCTTACTAACTCAGATACCCATTTTCCTGGAACCACGCCACAGCGTCGCTTAGTGCTTCTTTCGCTGGGCGGGGAGTAAAACCCAGTTCATGTCTTGCTCTATCGATAGAAAAGAACATGAGCTTTTTTGCTAAACGCACGCCATCAACTGTGACCCGGGGTTCGCTGCCACCCACAAAGCGAGCCCACCCCTCGGCAATGTAGGCAATGGGTAAGATAAGATTATGCGGCAGCCTCAGCCTTGGTGCCGGCCGGCCGGTACAGGCTGCGATTTCAATGAAGATTTGCTTCAGAGTCAGGTTTTGGCCGCCCAGAATGTAACGTCTGCCGCTGGTGCCGCGTTCAAGAGCGAGCAGGTGTCCCAGAGCCACGTCATCCACGTGAACCACATTGAGGCCCGTGTCCACGTAGGCCGGCATCCGTCCGGAGGCGGCCTCAACAATCATGCGACCCGTTGGGGTGGGTTTGATGTCTCGCGGCCCCACGGGGGTTGAGGGATTGACAATGACCACGGGTAGATTCTTTTCTTCCGCTAGTCGTTTCACCTCGGCTTCGGCAAGGAACTTGGAGCGCTTGTAGTGGCCGATCATATCGGCCAGGGTAACCGGGGTAGTCTCGTCGGCTGGAGTCCCATCAGAGTTGAGACCCAAGGTGGCCACACTGCTTGTGTAGACAATACGCTTTACTCCTGCCTGGGCTGCAGCGAGCATGAGGTTGCTCGTTGCGGTCACGTTTGTTTCATACATGTCATCCGGCCTAGGTACCCAGAGGCGATAATCCGCTGCTACATGAAAGAGGTTGTCACAGTTGGCAAGGGCAGGTGCAAAAGAATCAGGGTCAGTTAGATCACCGGTCACAATTTCCACTGGTAAGCCGTCGAGGTTGCTTTGGTCGCTGTTCGGTCGCACTAATGCGACTACGGTATGTCCTGCCTCAATAAGCTGGCGCAAAACCGCCGAACCAACAAAGCCAGAAGCACCGGTTATGAAAGTTTTCATAGTGCCTTACCGATCGAGGTAAAAGCATAGAGTGGGGATTTCGAATTGCGAATTTAGGAGAGCATAGAACAGAGGGCATAGAGCATAGAGTAAAAAAAGATTACTCTTTATTCAATATGTCTTTTGGTCTTTTAGCAACGGACAACTGACAAAAAACCGGCTGTCTTCTGTCCTCTGTCGACTGTTCTCTTTTTCGCCGTCTCACCGTTTCTCCGCGTCCCCGCATCGTTCCGCTGCGCTTGGTTCCCAGTCCCTTGCGGTTCAATTTCCAGGCGGTGGTTGTGTGACCTGCTGCTTTTTCATCATGAGCGCCGGCAACACCACCAAAATGCAAAGCAGGGTGAAACCGATGCCGATGGTGAGCAGTATGCCCATGCTCGCCATTCCCCGGTGCGGAGACACGGCAAGGTTACCAAAGCTGCAGATTGTGGTCAATGCGCTGTAGAGCACGGCGCGAGCCGTACTGGTCTGCAATATCTGACCACTTGAAGGTGGCGCAGTGCGCATCCGGTGGACCATATGAATTCCACTGTCCACACCAATGCCGAGCAGCAACGGCAGGGCAATAATATTGGCGAAGTTAAAAGGAATATGGAAAAGCACCGAGGCCGCCCCAGTAAAAGCCCCTGCGAGAAGCAGGGGCAATAGCACCAGAAGAGCGTCTGATTTAGGCCTGAAGAGGATCAGCAACAGTACAGTGATGGCAAAGAGGGATAACAAAAATGCTTGCTGAAAGGCTTTCACCACCGCATCACCTGCCTCGAGGTAGATTACTGGAAAACCAATGGCATCGGGGGCCACAGAGTGTACCGCAGCTACGAAACGACGCAAGGCTGCATCCTCATTTAGATCCTCCCTGGGAAAAGCCGCAACCCGATAGGTGCCATCCTTGGAAACCCAGTGCTCCCTTAGATTTTCTGGCAGATCTTCTTTTGAGACCCTTTCGGCCTCCAGAAAAGTATCGAGAGCCTTCAACCGGGTGGGTAGAGATCCCAATAAACTGATTTGCAGATTCTTTAGTATCTGCTCTTGTCCGGCAAGATCTTGAGCCTCGAGATTGTTCAAGAAACGATTCAAGCCGTGGTAGAGTCGGCGGCCGGCATTGGTATTCGAGCTGTTGGTACTGCTGCCTATGAATTTTTCCAGGGTTAGCGAGAAAGCTTGAATAGCAGCGATTTGCTCAGCTGTACTCGGCTTCAGACCACTGTTAATCTGCAAAAGCTCAGGGCCAAGTATCAGTCCTATTTCTTCGATGAGAGAAAGTTTTTCATCTTGGTCGGTGGGCACAAATGTGTCCAAGGTGACGCTCATCTCCACTGGCTCTAGTTCACTGAGTCTGTCGGCATACCGAGCGGCATCCTCTCTGGTGGCGGCCAAGACAGTGAGCGTCCATGGTGAATTCCTGCTCTGGGCAAGCAACTCCCTGAAGGCAATCACAGATTCGCTTTCAGGGTCGCGGAGATTCATGGGGTTGTTGTCGAAGGTTACATGCGGCAGGAGGAGCAGGGCTCCAAGCCCAAGGAGCAGTGCTCCGATGCGGATGGATCTGGCATGCACTGTGGGCAGGGTCAGTAACTGTGCAAAGACCCTTTTCCTCTCAACTTTAAACTTTAAACCTTTAGCAGATAACGGCATTAAACTCAGGAGCGCGGGCAACAGCGTAAGGTTCGCAATCAGACTGATGAACATGCCGGTACCGGAGATGAGTCCCAGTTCTGCAACCCCTTCGAAAACTGTGGGAATGAAGGCATAGAAACCGATTGCCGTGGTGATACTACACAATACCAATGAACTGCCCACGTTGCTGGCAGTTTGCTGGAGAGCACGAGCGTGCGAGGTGGACTGCTGGATCAGTTCCTTATAGCGCAAGCAGAAGTGAATGGCGTAATCCACGCTGAGACCGATGTAGAGAACGGCGAAGGCTACGGAGATCAGGTTCAAGTGACCCACTGCGGCAGCGGCGAAAGAAGCGGTCCAGATGAGGCCCATGATCAAGGTTACCAGGCTAGTAAACACCAATCTGGGAGAGCGGAGTCCAAGGAAAAGCACGATGGTAACCATGATGAGCGCCAGGATGCCGGCCATCCCCGCACCCCGGGTCACACTGAGCAGTTCCTCATATTCCAAAGCCGCATCACCGGTGATGCGAACAGTAACCCCGTGATCTTCGCTGAGATGGAGTTCCTCTGCCATATGCCGCAGAGCCTTCATGGCAGTTTCGGCCGGAAAGAGCTTGGCATAATCAAGCCGCGGCTTGACCAGAATCAAACGCTGACTATCCTCCGGAGCTAATTCTGCCTCGAGCATCAGCTCCTGCCAGGAGAGGGCATAGTATCGCTGGGCAAGACTGGCCTCAATTGCATCCTGAATCCGATCAAAAACCAAAGTTAGATCCAGATCCTCCCCTTCCATCATTGCATCTACTCCGGCTGTCAGCATGGAAAAGAGTCCACGCAAGCTTTGATCCCGCGTCAATCTCCCCAACAATGGCTGGATGGTAGCCAGGTTGTCCGCCAGATCGTTGAGCTCGGTGAGATTCAGATACAGAAGGCCATGTTTTTGGAAGAAGCTGTCACTCCCGGGCAGATAAACCAGGAAGAACAGGTCGGTGCGCTGCTGTAGTTGGGCTGCCAGGGCGGTGCTGGCATCCTGGGCAACCTCAGGTGTGTCTGCATCGATTACGATGAGCATGGCGTCATCGTACTGTGGAAAGGCTTTCTTGAAAGCACTGTAGTTACGGCGGAAGGGAAGGGTTTCAGAGAGCATCTCGGCAGTATCGGTGTTAATGCCGAGGTTGTTGGCAGTGTAGTAAAAAAGGACCACTGTCATGATTGAGGAGAGTAAAACAAACCACAGGGCAAAACGGTGCGCCACATTCACCCATCTGGCCAGGGTCTGGCCCACGAGCTCTCCAAAGCTTTTGGCCACCTATCTTTCCTCTCCTTATAATGAAGTGTGAGTCTAGCCCGGATAATTCATGAATCTGTGTCGCGAGACCGTGAAGATGGGCTTGCCACCGGGCAACCGCAGGGGGTTGAATCCGAGGCGTACTTGAACAGTACGTCGCAGGTTTCAAGACCCGAGGACGCCCGGGAGGACGGCCATATTATTCGCGCTCGCTGCGCTCCGCTCAGTCCCGCAAGCGGGTTCCCAGTTTCGCGGTCGCAGCAGCCGATTCATGAATTATCCGGGCTAACCGGAGTGTGGCACAGAGGTGCGTTCAGGTCAATATTGCAGTATTGAGATGTGGGATGTGAGATGTGGGATGTGGGATTGCGAATTTGAGAAGGTAGAGGGCAGAATGATATCCAGGCACTAAGAACGAGGAACTAGGCACTGTTGATCAACGCAAAGGGAAATTTTGTCCGTTGTCAGTGGTCCGTTGTCCGTAGCACCAAAAACAAAAGGCATAGATAATAAGAGTAATGTTCTCTTACTCCATGCTCTATGCTACCTACTGACATCTGAAACCTGACACCTGAAACCTTAGTTTGGCATTTGTGATTGCGGAGTGGTTTGCGAGGTTAAAACGCAAGGAAATCGTTTCCAACAAGCCGCACCACTGTCTCCAAAGTGGTTCGAGCTGCACGAAAACTTCGACTAAGGCGAGCAAGCGGGACTAGATCAGACGGTTTGCGGGCCAGACTGTTCAAGAGCCGCATTGGCCTCAACCTGCCATATTCATCAATTGCATTGAGCCCGCTGGCGGGAATAGCCATGTCTGCGGTATCAGCAATGGCCCTGATGACCATGAAGGGCAGGTTTGCCCTCCTTGCCATTTCAGCCACTGAGCCACTTTCCATATCCACAGCTATGGCGTCGTTACGGTTGGAAAAGTTGGACTTCTCAAGTGGGCTCGCGAGTACGCTAGGGCTTTGTGCCAAAGGTTCACTATGGATCTCAAGGTGGTTCTGCAGTCGGGCTACCAGTCGGTTGCGCCAATCAGCGTCAGTGGGGAAAACATTTTTCTGGGAAGCAATCACACTCTTGGGAAGGATCAGGTTGCCAGGAGAGAGCTTCGGATGAAGCGCCCCTCCACTGCCCCAACTGAGCAAAGCGGATACACCTTCAGCTATCAGGGCCTCTGAAGCAGCGAACGCGCGGTTGGCGCCAATGCCGGCGACCTTTAGGAGCGCGGTTCCATCCAGCCGAACCAGGCCGTCGGCTCCCATTGGAACCAGTGTCAAACTCCTGGCCTCAGACTTCAGCGCTGCTACAATTCCTAATACTCTCAAGTTGATTACAGTCCCGAAAAGCTGGTTCTTTACGCCAGGTCGGAGTTGCATGATTTGCTGGCAAAGATAGCAAGCTGATTTGGAGTACTGGAGTATTGGAATATTGGAGTGTTGAAAAACGGTAAAACTCGGACCTCAAATTGAATAATCATTACTCCATTACTCCATCACTCCAATACTCCTGCAGACTCCCGAATCAAGGAAAAACCCCAGGAGTCGGATCCTCAGGACTCGAATTCTTTACCCTTACTTACTACCCATTATGTTGCGGTAGCGCGCCAGGGCCCATAAAGGGAAATACTTGTCGTAGCCGTGATATTTCAGGTAAAAAACTCGCGGGAAGCCAGGCGCGGTGTACACCTCATCTTGCCACAAGCCATTGTCTAGTTGGCTCTGTAGTAAATATTCGGTACCGCGTCGCAGGTGGGGGGAATCGGTCTCGCCAGCAGCCATGAGACCGAGCATAGCCCAGGCGGCCTGAAAGGAGGTACTATCGCAGCCACGTCCGGCCAGGTTAGGATCATAATAGGAGCAGCACGCTTCACCCCAGCCGCCATCAGGACGCTGGGTAGACTTCAACCATTGCACTGCTTTCTGGATGTAAGGTTGATTGGGATCTTCGCCTGCCGCTTCCAAGGCCACGAGTACCGACCAAGTGCCGTAAATATAGTTGGTACCCCAGCGTCCGAACCATGAGCCGTCGGCTTCCTGCTCTCTCCGTAGAAAATTGAGCCCGGCAGCAATCGTTTTCCAATAGCCTACTTTGTCGACCGTCGCCAGCAGAGTTATGCAGCGGGCGGTGAGGTCACTGGTTGGTGGGTCAAGCAGGGCACCGTGATCAGCGAAAGGGATTTCGTTGAGGTAATCATAGGTATTATCGGCGTCAAAGCTGGCAAAACCGCCATTCTTTGACTGCATCCCAGCAATCCAATCTGCGGCTCGCCGTATTGACTCGCGGTAACGTTCCAGTCCGGTTCGATGCATGACCCACGCTATTACGGCGGTGTCATCAAGGTCGGGATAGTGTGGGTTTGCATACTCAAAAGCCCAGCCGCCGCCTTTGAGATGGGGGCGATTCTCTCTCCAGTCGCCGGGTTCATCGGTCAACTGGCGCTCCTTGAGCCAATCCAGCGCTCGCAAAAGGTCGTCTGTTGGTTCGCCGCCGGTTACCTCAAGGAGTGCTGCACCGGCGAGGCAGGTATCCCACATGGGGGACAGACACGGCTGGCAATAAGCCGAATCTTCACCAACTACCAAGAGCTTTTCAAGGGCCTGCTTGGCGATCACCCGATGGGGATGATCTGCTGGATAGCCCAAAACTTCCAGGGCTTCTAGAGCATTAACCATGGCAGGGAAAATACCACCGAGACCGTCGGTGCCATTGAGCCTCTCAATGAACCAATCTGCGGCTTTCTTTAATGCACGTCGCCGCACACTGCGAGGAAGGAGAAGCTCCAAAAACCTTCCCACTTTATCCATAGCCAGAAACAAGCGGTTCAGAGGAGAACGGACGGGAAAGTAGTTTTTTTCCTGCTCGGGCGGTGTAGTAAACAACTCCAGAATGTGGACCTGCCTCGGATTCTTGGCTCGGGGTTTTAGGGTACAGAGAATAAACAGGGGCACCATTACGGTGCGCGACCAGTAAGAAACTTTTCTCAGGTGAAAAGGAAACCAGCGGGGCAAGAGTACAATTTCTACCGGGATGAAGGGTACTCCCCTCCAGGGTATCTGGCCAAAAAGAGCCAGAGTAATGCGGGTAAATACATTGGAGCGGGCTGCGCCACCGTGCGCCAAAATGGCCTTGCGGGCCTTTACCATATGGGGAGCATCGGGATTGTCGCCCGCCAGCTTCAGAGCATAGTAAGCTTTTACGCTACAACTGAGGTCAAAGTCCCCCCCACAGTAGAGATTCCAGCCACCATCTTCACACTGGTGTTCCCGAAGATAAACAGCGATTTTGCCTGCGAGTTCATCGTCGATCTCATCCATATAGTGCATCATAAGGATGTACTCGGCAGGGATGGTGCAGTCAGCCTCTAGATCAAAACGGTAGTGGCCATCGGAATGCTGGAGGGCAAGCAGGGACTCATTGGCTCTCGCGATGGAGCGCTCGAGTTCCACCTCGAAGATGCGCTCGGCGAATCTCTCGTGAGTCGAAATAGACGGTGCGCCTGAGGACTGCGACATAGTATTCAGTCCCTCGCTTTCGTTGTTTAAACTCTTAAAGTTAATAATAATATCAGAAACAAGGACTATGAGCAATGACAATGCTTTACAGGTTGCTGCAAGGACAGCTTATTATTAAGGTGGTAACTTATGCTACACATCTAGTGTTTTGTCAAGCGCCAAGTATCAGGGTGTCAGGTGTCAGGTGTCAGGTGTCAGGAAAAAGAAATATAGAAGCTGAAACATGAATCCTGACACCTGACACCTGACACCTCAATCACTGTCGAGCTCCGGGACATTTCCCTTGACAATCCGGGGCGGTATGTTAACTTCAGCACTTCTGGATTTTGCTACTCGCAGTGCGAGATTGGACAGCCTTGGAGAGATGAATGGACTATAAGAAAACGCTCAATTTGCCTCGAACAGATTTTCCCATGAAGGCCAGCCTGGCGAAACGAGAGCCGGTCATTATGAAGAAGTGGGAGCAGCTGGATTTGTACGCCAAGCTCAGAGAAGTGGGGAAAGACCGGCCACGTTACGTGCTTCATGACGGTCCGCCTTATGCCAATGGTCATATTCATCTGGGCACCGCCCTCAACAAGATTCTCAAAGATATGATCGTCCGCTCCCAGCAGTCCATGGGCCACGACAGTGTCTATGTTCCAGGTTGGGATTGTCATGGATTACCCATCGAACACCAGGTAGAAAAGGAATTAGGTGAACAGCGGCAGGGGATGAGCCAGCTGGAACTGCGACGTCGCTGTCGTGAATATGCCGAGAAATTTGTGGATATTCAGCGTCAGGAGTTCAAGCGATTGGGTGTGGTGGGGGACTGGGAGAACCCCTATCTGACCATGTCGCATGATTACGAGGCGACCATTGCTAGAGAACTGGGAAAGTTTATTACCCGGGGTAGTGTGTACAAGAGCAAGAAACCAATTTACTGGTGTAGTTCCTGTCGCACTGCGCTAGCTGAGGCAGAGGTTGAGTACGAGGAGCGCCAATCGCCCTCCATTTATGTGAAGTTCCCCCTCGTCGACGACCTCAGCCAGAAGGTGTTAGCGCTCAACGGCCAGAAGGTGTATGTGATCATCTGGACCACGACGCCGTGGACCATCCCGGCCAACCTTGCCATTGCCCTCCACCCGGACTACGAGTATGCGGTGGTAAAGTTCGGCAATGAAGCGTGGGTCATCGCGGATGGATTGGTGGATGAAGTAATGGCCAAGGCGGAAATTTCAGATTATGAGATCCTGGCTCGGTTAGCCGCTGCAGACCTGGAGGGCATGAAGTGCCGACATCCTTTTATTGATAGGGAGTCGATTATCGTGCAAGCACCGTATGTGACCCTTGATGTGGGCACCGGCTGTGTGCACACCGCTCCCGGTCATGGTCGCGAAGATTTCGAAACTGCTTTGAAATATGATCTTGAGGTGTATTCACCTGTGGATGATGACGGCTGTTTCACGGCAGATGTACCGTACTTCGCCGGTCAGTTCGTGTTCGATGCCAATAACGGCGTCAATGAAAAGATCGCCGAACAGGGAAGTTTGGTAAGAAAAGAGAGCATAACCCATACGTATCCCCACTGCTGGCGCTGCAAGGAGCCGGTTATCTTCCGCGCCACTGAGCAGTGGTTTATCAGTATGGAGTCCAATGATCTCCGGCAGAAAGCATTGCAATCAATAGAAAAAGAGGTGGAGTGGATACCTAGTTGGGGTCAAGAGCGCATTCACGGCATGATTGAAAATCGGCCAGATTGGTGTATCTCCAGGCAACGAGCCTGGGGTGTACCCATCACTGTGTTCTACTGCCAGGAGTGCAACGCGATTCTGGCCGATTCGGCTGTGCTGGAACACGTGGTCTCCCGATTTGCACAAAAAGGGGCCGATATCTGGTTTGCTGAAGAGGCTGCGGACTTACTACCGGCAGGAATAAAATGCAGCGACTGTGGCGGCTTCACCTTCACCAAGGAAATGGACATCCTGGATGTGTGGTTTGAATCCGGGGTGAGCTATGCCGCGGTGCTTGAACCGAGAGAGGATCTCCACTCGCCGGCTGATCTTTACCTGGAGGGAAGTGACCAGCACCGGGGCTGGTTCCATAGTTCCCTGCTGGCAGCGATCGGAACACGGGAACATGCCCCCTACCGTACTGTGCTCACCCACGGGTTCGTGGTGGACGGTACAGGTCGTAAGATGTCTAAATCACTGGGTAATGTCATTGCTCCAGATGAGGTCATCCAAAAGTATGGAGCCGAGATTCTCAGGCTTTGGGTGGCGGCCGAAGATTACCGGGACGACATTCGGATCTCGGAGGAGATTCTTCAGCGGCTTTCGGAGGCCTATCGACGCATCCGAAACACCTGTCGCTTTCTCTTGGGAAATCTGAGCGATTTTGATCCTGAACGGGACAGGGTCCAGGTGGCTTCCATGGACTCGCTCGATCGCTGGGCACTGCATCGGCTGCAACAGTTGGTAAAAAGAGTGGTGCAGGCCTATGAAAACTTCGAATTCCATAAGATTTATCATGCCATCCACAACTTCTGTGTTGTGGACCTCAGTGCTTTTTACCTGGATGTATTGAAGGATCGACTCTACGTTTCCGCTGCCACTTCTGAAAAGAGGCGCTCAGCCCAAACCGCCATTTTTGAAGTAGCAGTAACCCTCGTGCGCCTTATGGCACCCATCCTGGCATTCACCGCTGATGAGGTCTGGGAGCATCTGCCACCCTTTTCAGGAAAAAGCGAAAGTGTCCACCTGGAATTACTACCAGAGCCGGTGGCCGATTACGAAGATGAGACTATAGAGGAGGAATGGCAGAGTATTTTGGATACCCGGGCGGAGGTAAATCGAGCTCTGGAACTGGCGCGGAAGAATAAAGAAGTGGGGCACTCTCTGGATGCAGAGGTTACTATCGGTATCAGTGGGCCGCTTTTGGAACGTTTGCGTGGCCAGGAGGATAGACTGAGCCAGGTCTTCATTGTCTCCAAGGTGAGACTGGTAGAGGCGGAAAACATCGAAGCCGGTATAAAGGCTATGGAAATACCAGGAATGCTGGTTCAGGTAAAGCCAGCTTCAGCGGAGAAGTGTGGCCGGTGCTGGGTCCGTGATGAGAGCGTAGGCACTGATGCGGATCAACCCGAAATCTGTGGGCGGTGTGTTAAAGAACTGGAAGCGCAAAGCGCATAGCGCGAAGCGCAGAGCGTCGGGTTAACGGTAAACGGTAGGTGGATCAGGCCTGCAACTTTTCACCGATTACTAATTGCTGTTTATTATCATTTACGCTCTGCGCTCTGCGCTTTGCGCTATGCGAATATGGGAGCTCTTTTGAAATCTCACCTCAAAGTCTTTTTACCCCTTGCAGCCGGAGTTCTGGTTCTCGATCAGGTGAGTAAAGCGCTGGTGAGTGGTTCCTTGAAAATGTACGAGACCCGGCCGCTCATCCATGGTCTGCTCAATTTGACTCGGGTTCACAACACAGGGGCAGCTTTCGGGCTCCTGGCGGGTCAGGCTTCTCCCCTGAGGACGGCTTTTTTCCTCGTAGTGTCATTTGTGGCCATGGGGGTGGTACTCTGGATGCTTTATCGCCTGCCTCCAGGTCAGAAGGTGGAATGTGTGGCCCTGTCGCTGATACTGGGTGGGGCACTCGGGAATGTTGTCGATAGGGTCCGGCTCGGAGAGGTCGTTGATTTCATTGACGTCTATTACCGCAGCTACCATTGGCCTGCTTTCAACGTTGCCGATTCGGCCATCAGCATCGGTGTGATTTTGCTCCTCTACCGATTGGTGTTTGCAAAAGAGTAAAAGATGCGGACCCAAGGGGAAGGCTCAAGGCTTAAGGCACAGGGCGCAGGGCAAAAACAACAAAAGAAAACTTATTCTCTCCTTGTACCTTCAACTCCTCTGCTGGCAGACTATTACAATTGGTCTATGGGGCTTCGACGCAAAAAAATGACGATTTGTAAATTTTTTCTTGATTCTTTCAATAGATAAGTTTATAGTGATCCGATTCGCTGGCGTAGCTCAATGGTAGAGCAGCTGATTTGTAATCAGCAGGTTGCGGGTTCGATTCCCATCGCCAGCTCCAAATGTTTTGGGATTGCGTGGTCGTAATTTTATGTGGTGGGCCGCGTAGTTGAGGCCCAAAAAAAGCCGCGGAGAGGTTCCCGAGCGGTCAAAGGGAGCAGACTGTAAATCTGCCGGCGCAGCCTTCGGAGGTTCGAATCCTCCCCTCTCCACCATCGTTGATCATAAATTTAGTAGGAGATAGTGGCGCCATAGGCGACTCTAGGACCATTATCGTTAAGCACTACACTCTTCCTTATGCCTTGAACCTACGGAAGTTTTCAGCAGCCAGCCCAAGCTTGCGGTCTGGATGCACTCGTTCAGGCTTGGTCCAGTCACCCATAACGCCCCTGTTCGAGCCCACGTAGCTCAGTAGGTAGAGCACTTCCTTGGTAAGGAAGAGGTTCACCGGTTCAAGCCCGGTCGTGGGCTCCATTTTCTCCAAAGTCTTTCTAAACAAAGTAGGCATTCATCTAGCCAGAGTTAACTTCATTCAGGAGGAACCGCCATGGCGAAGAAGAAGTTTGAGAGGACGAAGCCGCATATAAACGTGGGGACGATTGGTCACATAGACCATGGTAAGACGACATTGACGGCGGCGATAACG
>JASFGC010000059.1:0-13454 GCA_050123975.1 Syntrophobacterales bacterium
GAGGAATTGAGGAATTAAGAAAATGAGATATTTCTAGATTACCGACCTAATTCCCCAATTCCTCAATTTTGCTCAGTGGAGATATTAACCTATGGGTAGCACCGAAGTCGGCTCTCGTTTAGCGCTCCATGCCCTCATGGCAGCCCTCCCCGGCGAGGGCGAGCTTCTACTTTCTCATCTTCAAGATAAAGATGTCATTCTCAAGGGTGACTTCGAAATACACACCGGGAAACTTGCTGGTAACCAGGTACTTCTCGCCTTCAGTGGTCTTGGTAAGATCAACGCTGCTGCTGCGGCAGCAACTATGCTGGCGAGCTTTCCTGTTTCTCGTCTCTGGATGTGGGGCTCCGCAGGAGCATATCCTCATACAGATGTTAAGCTCAACGATCTGGCTCTGGCCAGTGAGGAAATCCTGGGAGACGAGGGTGTTGCCACTCGTAGTAGCTGGCGGTCCCTCGATGCCATCGGTATCCCTCTGGCGAAGACCGCAGGGGGACCGATCTTCAACCAAATCCCAGTGGATCGGCTGGAATTGGAACGAGCTCGGCGGTTGCTCAGCGAGTGGCGACCTGCCTCCGCTGCAATCCAAATACACCAGGGGCCATTCGTCACAGTGTCCGGGGCGAGTGGCAGTCTGGCTCAGGCTCGTCTTTTGGCTGATCGCTTTGGGGCTCTGTGCGAGAATATGGAAGGTGCAGCAGTAGCCCAGGTGTGCCTTCGTTACCAGGTAGTTTTTCTGGAACTCAGAGGTCTGAGCAACTGGGCAGGTGATAGAAACAAAAAGAGATGGCAACTGACAAAAGCTTTGGACAATTGTCAAAAAGCCGTGCTGTATCTGCTGGAGAACTGGGACAGCGTTTAACTGGTCTTCAACCTTTGTGCTATTGTAGACATTAGTTCCGTAATCAGCGGTTGTAGCCCAAGCGGAACGAAACGGAGACAGGGAGAAAGGGCGACGCGGTGACAAAAGAGACAAGCTTTTTCGCCCCCTCGCCGTTTCTCCCCCTCGCCCACTCGGTCTGCACCGTGACGTGCCCCTATTATTGGATTCTCGACCTGTAAACAAGGTAACGTTAGCATGAAAACTTTGAAGCTCGGCTACTCACCCTGCCCTAATGACACCTTTATTTTCGGTCCACTGGCCATTGGCAAAGTCGATGTCGCCAACTGCACTTTGGAAATAATCCACGAAGATGTGGAGACCCTGAATAACCTTGCCCGGGATGGTATCTTAGACTTCACCAAGATTTCAGTCCACGCCTTTGCACTGGTGGCGGAACACTATTCATTACTTCACTCCGGCGCCGCCCTGGGCAGGGGATGCGGTCCCCTGGTGGTTGCTCGAGAGCCCAGAAACATGGAGAGCCTACGCCACGAGACCATCGCTATTCCAGGCAAGCTGACTACTGCCAACCTGCTGCTTCAGCTCTATGGGGAAGGTTTCTCCCGATTGCACCCCATGTCCTACGAGAATATCATGCCCAGCTTGCAGCAGGGCGAGTTTGCCGCTGGCGTGATCATTCATGAGGGCCGTTTCACCTACCCCAACTATGGGCTCCATGCTGTACTGGACCTCGGTGCTTGGTGGGAAGAGACCCAAGATCTGCCTGTGCCCCTGGGAGCCATTCTTGTTCGACGAGACCTTGGGGCCGATATTGCGGAGGCTGTAGAAGACGGTATTCGCCGCAGTCTTCTTTTCGCCCGAAAAAATCCAGAAGAGATATGGTCCTATATCAAGATGCATGCTCAGGAGATGGACGATTCCGTCATCCGCCAGCATATAGACCTCTATGTCAATGACTATTCTCTGGAACTCGGTGAGGAAGGAAGTCTGGCAATCAGAAGACTGTTGGAGCTCGCCCACCAGCGTGGATTGGTACCCTCCTTGCCGGCACATCTTTTTGTCGGTGAGTAATCATTAAAGAATAAGGGGCCTAGGTATTTCATGCCACCTCCAGGGAGGGATTCAAAGGTCTTTACCTCATGCGGAAGCCTCTCAAAGTAATGGAGTGGTGGAGTGATGGAGTAATGCAACAACTTATTAAGACTTAATATCGGGATTAGGCTTTTCCCAACACTCCAATACTCCAGTACTCCATTACTCCAAAAGAGTTCGCCCCTGTACCGGCAAAACCATTAAACTCTGACCTGGCCCTAAGGACCAGGTTTTCGATGTTGAAGAAATATGGTAAAAGGACAACCATGAAAACACAGTCTCGTGAATTAAGCGCAACCTATTTCCCCTATACCTTCTTTGAGGAAAAAGATTTAAGACGGTTGATTTTCTACTTCGACACTATTCACTTGCTTCAGGTTCTTCCAGATTTCGAACTTGGCCTGCCGGACCTGCTGCGTACCTCTCAAATGGTGCAGCCGTTTCAGCCTGTAACTGAAACCTCTCTTGTGGAAACCATCGGACAAGCACACCAAACCTACCAGCAATTTGGCAACGTCCATCAGAATGGCGGCCTGCTTCAGTTGCTGAGGACCTTTGCTCTTCAGGAAGATTTTGAAGATTCGAGAACTGGTCTGGTTGCCAGAATAAGACAGGCTCACCCCCAACTGGCTCCAGAAGTTGCTGAGTTAGTCAACGATGGGGTCTTCCTGCTCCTTGCGCATCAACTTGACCATGACCATCGAGAGCTGGATCTGCACATGGAGCGAATCCGTGGACTAGAAACAAAGCTCCATGAAGAGGCAGGAATCGATACAGATGAAGAGATTGACGCAGTGGCCATGAGATCACCTTTGCTAGAGGAATCAGATCCCCCGCGAACTCAATATGCCTATGAACGACTCCGGGCCTGGACTCGCCTTTATTGCTCACAGGAGCAAGTCGGTCCCTTTCTGCCTCTTACAACCAGTGAAGAGGTTCTGGCGGAAATTTTAGAACGACTGCCGTCTCAGTCATCCCCTGTCGCCGAAAGAATGTCAGTAATGGGACCTGAGCAGAAACGTTTAGCAGTCCTCCCTGATCCGCAACAGCTCTCTCTGGAAAAAATTGTTGAATTCAGACAATCAGTGAGTCGCGAGTCGTTCGTGGATACGTGGCGGGAGTCTGTTACTGTCGCCGTGAACCGCTTGCAGCAGGAGACAGTACCAGAAGAGCAGTGGCAAGAATTACAGCACCTTGTTCAGAAAGCTGCTAATGCATTCCAAGAGCACTGGCCAGTGCCAGAGAAACCTACCCATTACCTGCGGCTGGAGTGTGCCTGCTATCCCAAGGTTACGCCGGAACGTGCCTTCTCTCTTGCTACCGGGCTACAACATGCCGCAAGGGAGCCTTACTCCGCCGAGACCATAAATGGCGTCAGCCTGTTACTCTCTCCAACAGATCTTTAGCCAAACATACGCGGGCTAGAGGAAGGATTTTCGAGCTGCTGCCCGAGGAACTCAACCTGGTTACGCACACCACTCTTTTGTTGAATTTGCCTGGAGATGTTATCCACAGCATGAATTACTGTGGCGTGGGAGCGATTGAAGGCCCGACCAATGCACTCTAAAGTTTCGTCGGTGTACTTGCGACAGAAGTACATGCCCAGATTACGTGGGTAGACCACGCCCTTCTTGCGTGAATTTGACTTCAGGGCTTCCACCGACACCTTGAAGTACTGACAGACAACTTGTTGCACCTGTTCTATACTAATGGCCTCACGACTGTCACAAACCGATTCCAGGACCTCGTGTGCCAGTTTGAGGTCGACAGGTTTTTCCAAAAGCGAAGACTTGGCAACGATACCAATGACACAACTCTCCAACTGTCGCACGTCTCGAGTGATATGGGTGGCCAATACCTCTGTCACCTCCGACGGAAGCCGAATCCCCTCGTTGTCCGCCTTCTTTTCAAGAATCTTGAGTCTCGTTTGAAAATCCGGGGGTTCGATGTGGGTGACCATGCCAGCGGTCAATCGAGATTGGAGCTTGCTCTTCAGCTTTGGAATATCTCGCGGAAACTGGGTCCCGGTGAATATGACCCGCTTATTCACACGGCTGAGGGCATCGATAGTGTAAGCGAGCTCCGCCTGCGTCTTTTCTTTGCCGCTGAGAAATTGTACTTCCTCTAAGAGGAGGACATCGCATTTATTGCGGTATCTTTCCTTGAATCCATCCATGCGACGCTGTTTGATGGCGACAACCATCTCATTGGTGAACTCCTCGGCAGTGAGGTAGCAAACGCGAGCAGCACTATTTTGGGTAAGTATATGGTTGCCAATAGCATGCGAAAGATGGCTCTTGCCCAACCCAGTATCTGCCAACAAATAGAGGGAACTACCCAGGCCGCTATCACCACTGGCGATGGCAAAGGAGGCAGAGAACGCGAAGCTGTTCCCAGAGCCCACCACGAATTGATCAAAGGTGAATCTCCGATTCAGGCGGTACATCTGTCCGTTCTCTTGCGGCGGGAGGGGTAGCGGCAACTGGCTGGAATCTTCCCTGTCCTGTCGCGATCTGCGGGGTGCAGCTGCCAGCCGAAGATGGATGTCTTCAGCAGTACCACCGTGCCGCTCCCAACTTCTCTTGATTTCAGGGAAGTAGTTATCCCGGACCCAGTTGAGAAAAAACCGATTGGGACACGCTAGAGAAATCTTACCGTCGCGAGAGATCACCAACTCAATGGGATCAATCCACATCTTAAAACAGTTACTGGAGATTAGATCCTGCAAATCGTCCTTCGTCCGTCTCCAGATATCCTCCATGCAAACACCTCTATCTTTAGCGACCGTGGTCTGTGATCAATCCCACGGTTTCAAGGACGAGCAAGCAGCTCAGGCTTACGGGGAGCAATATTACGAAAATAGGTGCCCTCTTGCGCCTCGTCCGCAGTATGATTCTAGATGGTCTTACCTCTTTTCGTTGTTTGGGTTCCGTCCGGTTGGTTTAATCAGGAGCGGAAAACCAGAGAAATGCTTTGGCCATTATGCTGTGCGTCTCCGGGACTCATGAAATTATCGATTTCAATTTGGCTGGAAAGGCGGCAATCAGATCATCTGTTCATGTTCTGGCTGAGATACGGAGACGTGCCAGCACATGGCGTAGTTTTGTAATCCATCCGCATTCTGATGTCAAACTCCATATGACCGTATTTTACTCTAAACGGGCCCCAGTTGTTAACAACTAAATTTCATCAAGATTTCCGGAGCTTGTTCCAGTATACTTTGATAAGGGTGCGAGAATAGGAATTTTTTCCGCCTTTTTCAAAATGCTACTGATATTCAAGGGCTTACGCCTGGATTTTTTCCGATTTTTCCGTTATCAACATTAATGATCTTCTGATTTCTCCTATTTTCTCCCTTTTTTTACCTTCTCATTTTTTTCTCACCAGCCTGCATTTGTCCGTTGAATTCAAAATCAGATTTTGCCAATATACTTAAGACATTTCAATCCACCATCAAGATTGACGATATATAAACAGTGCGGTCCAACGAGCTCGTAGGGTTTGTATTATCAAGGCTTTACCATTAACAATTCTTAATACTGCAGGATGACCTGCAAGAACAGGAGAGCAACCATGGATAAACTGACTGTGGCATTGCTCAGCGGCGGGCGCTCCGCCGAGCGCGAGGTATCCCTCAAGAGCGGTGAACAGGTTTATCAAGCCTTAAACAAAGAAAAATACCACATACACCACTATGATCCCAGAGACGATCTGCCTCGACTGATGGCAGAAGCTGGGGAGATCGATGTTGCTTTGATCATCCTCCACGGCAGATACGGTGAAGACGGCACTATCCAAGGACTCCTTGAACTTCTGGATATTCCCTATCACGGCAGTGGCGTTCTTGGCAGTGCTCTTGGCATCAACAAAATCCAATCCAAACGATTGTATGAGTATGCCGGCCTGCCAGTGTCACCCTACCTGATTCTGGATCGATCTGACCCTGATGCCCAGGACAAGGTCCAGGACGCTCTAGGTTTCCCGGTAGTGGTAAAGCCTGAACATGAGGGCTCAAGTATAGGTCTGAGTATAGTGGATGATGCCGGCAACTTTCAAATAGCGTTAGACTTGGCTGGCCAGTATGACCGACTTGTCCTGGTTGAGAAATACATCGAAGGTACCGAGATCACCGGTGCGGTTCTCGGCAACCTGAATCCGGAACCCCTGCCATTGGTTGAGATTATCCCCGGCGATCAATATACCTTCTTCGACTATGAAGCGAAGTACAAACCTGGAGCCACGGAAGAAATTTGTCCTGCTCGTCTCGACCAAGAGTTGACCGAAAAGGCTCAGGACTACGCAGTGCGAGCCCACCAGGCTCTGAGATGTCGGGGTTACAGCCGTACCGACATGATTGTCAGTGATAATGAAGCCTACGTTCTGGAAACAAATACTATTCCAGGCATGACAGCCACTAGCCTTTATCCGCAAGCGGCGGCAGCGGCGGGAATTAGTTTTTCTGAACTACTTGACCGACTCATTGAACTAGCCTTAGAGGAGGAATAGCTCGAACTGACAAATCCGAATATCGAACCTGCGGCCCCGCCCGCAGGGTGGGGACTCCGCAGGAGAAATTCGAAACAAATTCGAATTACCAAAATCCGAATGACCAAAACAGAAAATGACTCACGATGAACAATTCCGTTTTGAACATTTGAACATTCGGATTTAAGATTTGTTTCGTGCTTCGGATTTCGAATTTCGGATTTATTGGACGGATATTTCATTTGGAATGAGTTGGCGATCCGATATCTGATTACTTTTCAGTTCTCAACAGATTCTTGGTAGTTGTTCTCCGCTGAGCATATCCACAATGCGGCGGCCACCTATTCCAGTTTGAAGAACCACCCGCTCTGGGTGCTCAGAAACAACCTCGCCAATGACACAAGCTTCCCTACCCAGATGATGTTGACGCATGGCGTTCAACACCAAATCAGCGTCCTCTGGTGCCACAAAAACAAGTGCCTTTCCTTCATTGGCCACATATAAGGGATCGAGTCCCAGCATCTCACAGGCTGCGTTCACCTCCGGCCGCACCGGCAGTTTGGACTCTTTTAATCGAATGCCGACCCCTGACTGCTTGGCCACTTCATTAAGCGCAGTGGCAACACCGCCGCGGGTAGGATCACGCAAGACATGAATCTTGTTGCTCGCTTCCAACATAGCCTCCACCAGCCCATTGAGAGACGCTGAGTCACTTTCTATTTCTGTCTGAAAAGAGAGCCCTTCCCGGGTGGAAAGCACAGCAACGCCATGGTCACCCATAGGTCCGTTGATTAAGACAATATCTCCGGGTTTCGCATTCTGGCCAGCAACATCTACACCGGGGGCAATAATGCCGACGCCAGCAGTGTTAATAAAGATTCGGTCCGCCTTGCCTCGGTCCACCACCTTGGTATCCGCAGCCACCACCTGGACTCCAGCCTCCCGGGCTGCTGCGGCCATTGAAGCCACCAACCGCTCCAAATCTTTCAGCTCCAGCCCCTCTTCCAAAATAAAACCCACACTAATGTAGCTGGGCTGGGCTCCGCGCATGGCTAGATCGTTTACGGTTCCATGCACGGCCAGACTGCCGATATCACCTCCTGGGAAAAAAATCGGATCCACCACATAAGAGTCTGTGCTCATTGCCAAGCGCACACCCTGGAACTCCAACAGAGCGCTATCGTTGAGTTCTGTGAGAATAGGATTTGTTAAGGCAGGGATGAAAGTTTCGGCCACCAGGTCATGAGACGCCCTGCCGCCGGCACCATGGTCCATTTGAATTCGTTTGGTTTCCATTGGTCTGTTCCTCAGGGGGCTGAAAGTCAGCTGAAATGAAGTGAGCTAAAATGACTGAATTTAGGAATTGAAGAATTCAGGGATTTAGGAATTACAAAAAACAGACATCCTTTGCAGGACAATCTCTAGACCACAATTCTTAATTCCTCAATTCCCTAATTCCCTAATTCCTTAATCTACATGATACTTAAAATACGCCGCGCAGGTACCTTCACTGGAAACCATGCATGGACCGTATGGGTCTGTCGGAGTGCAACGCTTGCGGAATAAATCGCACTCAGGGGGAGTACACACCCCCCGAAGCACCTCGCCACAACGGCATCCTGGCATTTCACCGGCTGGAGGTACGGTCAAATCATAATGGCTCTCAGCCGCATGAGCACGGTACTTCTCCCGTAACGCAAGGCCACTGTGGGGAATGAGGCCAAGACCTCGCCATAAACCGTCAGCGGGTTCAAACACTTCCTCCATCATCTCCCGAGCCCGGGGGTTACCCTCAGATCGTACGGCCCGGGTGTACTGGATTTCCACCTCACACCGAGCCTCTTCAATTTGGCTAACCAGGATATGGATACTTTGCAAAATGTCCACTGGCTCGAAACCGCTGATCGCGCACGGTTTACCGTACTGATCCACCACCTTCTGGTATGGGCTTGTTCCTATGATTGTGGTGACGTGACCCGGACACAGGAAACCGTCTATGTGCACCTCTTCCGCGGACAAGAGCGCGTCCAGCGCCGGGGGCAGCAATTTGTGCGCCGAGAAAACCAGGAAGTTTTCCAGACCCTCTTGACGGGCCTGATGAAGGGCAGCGGCTATGGTGGGTATGGTGGTCTCGAAGCCTATGCCAAGCATGACTATGATTCGATCTTTGTGTTTGCGAGCCAATTCAAGCGCATCAAAGCTAGCGTAAACCATACGCACATCAGCCCCTCGGGCTTTCTCCTGGTGCAGGGAAGAATTAGAACCGGGCACTCGCATGAGATCGCCGAAGGTGGCGACCGTTACCTCAGGCTGTCTACACAGCATGATGGCTCTGTCAATATCCTCGGGAGCGGTTACACAGACCGGACAACCGGGACCTGAAATGAGAGTGACGGTTTCAGGAAGAAGCTCCTTTAGGCCGGAGCGAAAAATGGCCACCGTGTGTGTGCCACATACCTCCATGAACCGCACAGGGGTGCGCGATTTTTCCCGTATGGCCGACACTACTTTTTCTGCCAGTTCCGGATCCCGATATTCATCCACGTATTTCATAAGCGAAAGTCTCCCTACCTGATGCCCAAATTTTCCAATCTGAATCTATCTTCTGCATACTATGGATGTGAGATGTGGGATGTGAGATCTCACATCTGCAATTTAAAACTCCTCAATCCGAAATCCCAATGACTAAGGTTTCAGCTTTTTTGTTTTTCTTCCCTGACACCTGACACCCGACACCTGAAACCTCCCATTCTGCAATCTGCAATCTAAAATCTACAATCAGAAATATCTCATCACACAACTCTATAGTGCCCTCCGGTTGCTTACCCTTCAATCGTTGTGGCCCCCACCACCGCTTGTCCCAGAGAAATACAACCGTCATTGGCCGGAATGAGTCGGGGTGTGTAGACTTCCAATCCAGATGCTCCCAAACGGTCCTCCAGGTTCTCCAGCAAAAAAACGTTTTGGAACACTCCCCCTGAACAGACCACCCTGTTGAGTCCGTGTAGCTTACACAGATGCAAACAGGCATCGGCAAACATTGCAACCAGAGTCTGATGAAACTTGCCGCTGACCAGTTCTGGCGGTACTCCTGAGGCCACATCGTCAAACACCTGGGCAAAGATTGCTGTGGGACTCAATAGCAACCTCTCTCCAATCTCTGTGAGCTCGTAGTGGTATTCTTCTTTTGTCGGTGCCAAACACTGTTCCAATTCTATTGCCGCCTGTCCCTCATAGGCAATGCGGTCTCTCAATCCTACCAAGGCAGCCACAGCATCGAAAAGTCGCCCGCAACTTGAGGTGAGGGGACTGTTTATTTGACGCTGCATCATCTGCACGAGTACTTTGATTTGGTCACGATCCCACTTTTGGAGTGGTTGTTGTTCATTCTGGAGAATCTGTTCACCCAAACCAGCCCATAAATAGGCCACCGCCATCCGCCACGGTTCCTTAATGGCTTTTTCGCCACCGGGCATGGGTACATAGTCAAAATGGGCGACCCTCTCATAGTTTCGTTCATCCGCTATCAGGATTTCTCCACCCCAGATGCAGCCATCATCGCCATAGCCAGTTCCATCGAGTGCTAGTCCCAAAACGTTGCCCTCCAACCCATGCTCTGCCATACAGCTTACCACGTGGGCGTGGTGATGTTGCACTGCCAGAGTGGGCAATTCATCTTGAGCCAGAGCCATTTGGGTTGTCAGGTAGTCTGGGTGGAGGTCATGAACAAGCAAGCGAGGGCTGACCTCTAGAATACGTCGAAGATGCCGGACTGTCAGTTCAAGGAACTCCAAAGTTTCAAGGTTTTCCAGATCGCCAAGGTGCTGCCCGACAAATGCCCGGTTCTCTTTGGTCAGACAAATGGTGCCTTTTAGTTCCCCTCCCAGGGCCAAGACTTCAGCCACCGGTTTTCTGAGAAAAATCGGGACCGGCACGTATCCTCTGGATCTCCGAAGTTGTCTGGGTCGCCCCCCCGCTGCCCTGAGAATTGAATCATCACTGCGCAAGAGAATATCTCTGTCGTGGAAAAGAAAATAGTCGGCTATCTCTCCTAGCCGCTCCACTGACTCGAGGTTATCGATGGCAATGGGCTCTTCGCTGATATTGCCACTGGTCATGACCAGAGCCAGAAATGGATGAGCAAGGAGCAGGTGATGCAGAGGAGTGTAGGGGAGCATCACCCCGAAAGAGCGATTCCTCGGAGCCACTTCGGGGGCTATGGTGTTTTCCGGTCGCTTCGGGAGAATAACAATTGGGCGCTGAGTGCACGTGAGCAGTCGCCGTTCTTCATCTCCCACCAGGGCATACCGTTCAATCTGTTCCAGGCTCGACGACATGAGAGCAAGAGGCTTTTCTTCCCTCCCCTTCCGCAAGCGAAGCCTTTTTACCGCCTCGTTTTGGCTGGCATCAACAGCTAGGTGAAATCCGCCCAGTCCCTTTACAGCCACGATAGCGCCCTGGCTGAGGTGCTTTGCGGCCGCAGATATGGGCTCTGGTATTTTCAAGTCCTGGCCACTGCTGTCCGCCAGCCACAACCGAGGCCCGCAGTTCCAACAACCATTGGGCTGCGCATGAAAACGTCGATCAAGAGGATCATGATATTCGCGGGCGCAATCGTCACACATAGTAAAGACTGCCATGGAGGTTTTGGGCCGGTCATAAGGAATGTCGTTAATGATGGTGTATCGTGGCCCGCAGTTGGTGCAGTTAATGAAAGGATAGAGGTGTCGTCTGTCTTGTGGGTCAAAGAGTTCGTCAAGGCAATCGCTGCAGGTTGTTGTGTCCGGGGATATGAGGGCAGCTCGCTCTTCGCCCTCCTCGCTGGCTTTGATTTCGAAGGTGCTGTAGGCAGCGGCAGGGAGTTTTTCAGTCTCTATCTGGGTAATGCTTGCCAGAGGCGGAGCCGATTCAGGGAGTTCTTTGAGAAAATGGTGAAGAGCATCTCGGCCTCCCTCCACCTCAAGCTCAACACCTTTCGGCGTGTTGGTTACGTAGCCGTTTAAGCGGTGACGGTGGGCCAGCTGATAAATAAACGGACGGAATCCCACACCCTGAACAATACCCTGGATGTGCACTCTAATTCTCTGCGTCATCTCCTCCAGCTTTACGGGCGCTCACCTGCTGTCTGAGCCAATCGGCCCAGCCATCCAACCCTTCACCAGTGCGGCAGGAGATCTCAAAAATCTCCAGATTGGCATTGAGCTGCAAAGCCCGCTCTCTTATTTTCCCCACATCGCAGTTGACGTAAGGGAGTAGATCAATCTTATTAATGAGTAACGCCCGGGACTCCTGGAACATGAGGGGATATTTCAGGGGCTTATCATCACCTTCCGGAACACTGAGGATCATGGCCTTCATGTCCTCACCCACATTGAACTCCGCTGGACACACGAGGTTGCCCACGTTTTCAACCACCAAAAGATCCAGGGTGTCGAGGTCCAGCGCATCAAGACTCGACTTAATCATGTTGCCGTCCAGGTGACAAGCACCTCCCGTATTGAGCTGCACCACCTGGACCCCTTTCTGGCTAATGCGCTCCGCATCGTAAGAGGATTGAATGTCTCCCTCGATCACTCCGATGCGAATCTCATCCTGCAGTGCATCAATGGTCCGCTCGAGCAAAGAAGTCTTTCCGGCCCCAGGACCGCTCATCAAGTTGATGACGAGAAGGCCGGCCTGGCGAAAAATTCGCCGGTTGTCTTCGGCTAACCGTTCATTTGCTTCCAAAATATCCCGGACTACAGGTACCTTAATCGTCATTACACATTTCTCATTTCACATTTAGCATTTGTTTCAGCTGTTTTCGCTATGCGCTATGCTCTTTGCGCTATGCTTATTCTCCCTCAAAACTCTCCACACTCAGTTCCCGACCACTCAACATTTCCACTTTGACACCCTGGCAGGAAGGGCAGCTGAATACCAACTCCTGCACCGTGAAATTCGAGCCGCAATCCTGGCAGCGGCATGTCACCTGCACCCGTTCAATATCCAGACGTGCTCCCTCGGCAGGTGTTCCCTTGGTCAAAAGCTCGAAGCAAAAACGAAGTGACTCTGTCTCAACAGCGCTCAACTCTCCCACTTTCAGTGCAACGGAAAGCACACGGCTGACGTTGTGGTTCCCGCTCTCCTGAAGGATGATATCCAATATTGACTGGGCTATGGACATTTCGTGCATAATTCACGGTGCGATACGTGTACAGTTTGTATGGCTTTGGTTATATCTTAGCGGGCTGCGTCCGGAAAGACCCTTTTTGGAGTGTTGGAGTAGTGGAGTGATGGAGTAATGGGACTAATAAACTTTTGTAATTAGAGCTTTTCCAATACTCCAATACTCCATTGCTCCATTGCTCCATTACTCCATTACTCCAAAAAAGTTCTTCAGCTCTTCGGATTTGACTTCTATTTCTGCTTCTTAGATCCTTTACTCGCCCCAACCTTCTCAACCATCTTCTCATAATACAACTGTTTCTCTTCCCACTGAACTGAGCCCTTTCTCATCGTGTTCAACTTCATAATGAGATAATTGATTTTTTTGATTTGGCGATACTTTGAGCTCTCATCTTCGAGGGAGTCTAGTAATTCTTCAGCGGTTCTGATCTCCTTTTTCAACTCTAGCTCTGGGGGCAGGCAGTCAGCGTTTTTCAGTACTTTGTAGGCTAAACGAAGGTCGTCTGGGATTTGTCGGTCGTCTTCCAGGTTGAGCGGCTCCCCACTACCGGGGAGGTTATCAAATTCACCGCGCTGTATCGCCTCGTTAATTCGTTTCTCGGCTACCCGTTCCAAAGCTGCAAGAACATTCTTCTTAGACATTCTCTCCACATCCTCTTCACTGCTTGCCTGTCCCGAGCTTGTCTCGGGGCTGCCTGCTCTTCCTTCATTATATTGTTACTAAATTTGTCCTGTTTGTGCTTAGTGCCTAGTTCTTAGTGCCTGGTTCTTAGTGCCTAGTCTCCTATGTCACTCCTTCATAAAGTTTCTTGTGTACAAACAAGTCTACCAGATCACGATCCAATTTTCCCTCTTCGGCTTCCTT
>JASFGC010000060.1:0-13331 GCA_050123975.1 Syntrophobacterales bacterium
CCAAAAAGACTGGCTGATCACTGGATGCTGAGTCGCTTGCAGGAAATTGTCCGTCAGGTCAGCGAAGCGCTGGATTCTTATCATTTCAATGAGGCTGCCAGTGTACTCTATCAATTCACCTGGCACGAGTTCTGTGACTGGTACCTTGAAATGATCAAACCGGTCCTCTACGGCGACAATGAGAAAGAACGGAAAGAAACCCAAAAATTTCTTTTTCATGGGCTTTCTTCCGTTCTCCGGCTGCTCCATCCCATTATGCCTTATGTGACCGAGGAATTATGGCATCATCTGCCCGGCAATGAAGGCAGCATCATGGTGGCAGAGTTTCCCAGACCAGATGAGTCACTAGTGGACCGTCAGGGGGAGGAGCAGATGGCCGTAATGATGGACGTGACCACGGCCATCAGAAACATTAGGGGAGAGATGAATGTTGCCCCGGCAGCCCAGGTGGATGCCATTGTCTTTGGCCCAGATAGCCTAACCAGTGTTGTCAAGACTCATGGCCATTACATAGAAGATCTGGCCAGGCTGTCAACGCTGGAGGTGGTTCGGGACGGAGAGCGACCTCGGATGGCGGCTTCGGCTGTGGTACGAGAACTCGAATTGTTTGTGCCACTTGAGGGTGTCCTTGATCTTGAGGAAGAGAATCGGCGTCTGCAGAAAGAAATCAGCAAGCTAGAACCTGAACTGGCCAGGACCCAGAACAAACTGGCCAATGATGCATTTCTCAGTCGGGCCCCTGCAGACATTGTCGCCAAAGAAAAAAACAAACTGGAGAGGTTGGGCGGGAAACTGGATAAGCTCCAGGCGCAACTCGAAAAAGTGAAAAAGATCAGTGGTGGGGGATAGGGCTTGTTATCTGATGACGTGGAAACATTGATTAGCCAAGCACTGGCCGAGGACATAGGAAACGGTGATATCACCACTTCCTGCACAGTGGCCCCAGGCGCTCTAGGTAAGGGATGTATTATTGCCAAAGAACCGTTGGTTCTCGCCGGAGTAGATATTGCCAGACAAGTTTTTTTGAAGGTTGATAGTGGGCTGGCGATTACCTTCTCTCAGAGCGACGGCAGCCAAGCAATGGAGGGAGATAAGCTCTTAGAGATAGTAGGGGATCTGGCTGCCATGCTCATGGCCGAACGCACGGCCCTGAACTTTCTTCAGAGACTTTCCGGTATTGCGACACTCACCCGAGCCTTCGTGGACAAAGTTGTTGGAACTTCCGCCCGCATTCTAGATACCCGCAAGACAACCCCCGGGTATCGTTTGTTTGAGAAGGCTGCAGTTCGAGCCGGAGGCGGCTACAACCACCGCTTTGGGCTTTACGATGGGATTCTCATTAAGGACAATCACATAGCGGCAGCAGGGTCAATCCAACAGGCAGTGGGGGCGGCAAAGGCAAGCAACCGTCATTCCTTGAGGGTTCAAGTGGAAGTGGAAACCCTGGATCAATTAGCTGAGGCCATAGCTGCCGGTGCTGACGCTGTAATGTTGGACAACATGGATCTGAAAACCATGGCAGAGGCGGTGCGTCTGACAAGTGGAAAGGTGGTACTGGAGGCTTCCGGAGGTGTCACTCTGGACAACGTAGCAGAGGTTGCTGCCACCGGTGTCGATCTGATCTCGGTTGGCGCCCTGACCCACTCAGCCCGGGCGGTTGATATGAGTATGGAGATTGAGCCGACCTAGAGGGCCGGCTGTCCGTGGTCCGTAGTCCGTCGCATAAAGAAGAAGCATAAAAATAAAATCCGAAATTCGAATATCGAAATCCGAAACAAATCCGAATTACCGAAATCCAAATGACCAAAACAGTAAATGCCTTATCAGGATGGTATTGTTTGGGAAATTGGAAAATTCGAAACTGGGGACCCGCCCGCAGGGTGGGGAGTCCGCAGGATTATTTTTGAATTTGTTTCGTGCTTCGTGCTTCGAAACTGGAAACCCACCCGTAGGGTGGGACTCCGAAGGAGAATTTCGGATTTGAACAGGCTCCAATCGAAGAGAGGAGCCTGTTCTCACTTTCTACCTAGTTCCTCTGATCTCCTAGTGGCAGCCTCCACAGCGTCCATAAGCATGCCACGCATTCCTGCACTTTCCAAGATGGTCAAACCATGGATGGTTGTACCGCCCGGAGACGTAATCTGATCCTTAAGAGTACCGGGATGTTCTCCACTCTCAGCTAACAGTTTGGCCGCACCCAAGGTGGTCTGCACTGCTAATTCCCGAGCCACCGGGCGGGATAACCCCATCAAAACCCCAGCATCTATGAGAGCCTCCACGAACAAATAAACATAGGCAGGTCCACTCCCGCTCAGGCCGGTGACTGTATCCATATGAGTCTCATCAACCTCCACGACCACACCAACTGCCTCGAACAGTTCTCTAGCCGCTGCCAGGTGTTCGGACGTGGTGTGGGTGCCGCCAGCAATGGCAGATACGCCGGCCAGAACCAGCGCCGGGGCATTGGGCATCACCCTCACTACGGGAATCGGCTTGGCAAGTTTCTGTTCAAGAGAAGCAATCGGCACCCCAGCAGCAATGGAAATCAGCAAAGGCAGGTGTTCAAAGCTCGCATGGGTTTCGGCGAGTACATCTCCCACGTGTTGGGGTTTCACCGCAAGGACGATTACATTTGAGGCCTCAGCCACTTCTTTATTGTCAGCAGAGATGGACACCTGATATGTGTCCCGGAGGTGGCTAAGCCGAGCCTGGCTGATGTCACTGACCCTAATACGGTTGGCATCAAAACGGCCTGATTGCAGCAGCCCTTTCATGAGGGCTTCACCCATATTCCCCCCGCCGATAAATCCTATTGTCTTGGAGGCAACCATAACAATCTCCCTGTTCTAATGAATATTAGCAGTTGTACCGCAACCCAAGTGGTTGGCGCGAGTTCAAGTAAATAAGAATAAGCATCATTTCAAGTACGAAAATTGCAATATGTGCAAGGAACGGTTGCCAATAGATGGTCAACGGTGAACAGCAAATGACTTCGGCCAATTCTCAACCAGGTGGATCATTATCAGAAATGGTTGAGAAAATGTCAATGTGTCACGGGGACCTGAAGGGGCCTGGGGGTTTATCCTCTTGAAAATAAAAAGATTTTTCTTGACACACTCAGGAATTCGAGCTAATGTTGCCTTTGCCTAGAGGAAAAATGGAAAGGAAATGTGAATGTTCATTTTGGGCAATCTCTTGGCGGCACTCGCGAGTGTCATCGGCCTTGTGCTCAACCTCTACATGTGGATCATTATCGCTCGGGCGGTTATATCCTGGGTTAACCCGGATCCGTACAACCCTATTGTCCGTTTTCTTTACAGTATCACCGATCCCGTTTTATTGGCGATAAGACGGAGGTTGCCCCTTTCTTTCGGCGGCATAGATTTTTCGCCTATCGTGGTAATACTGGTAATTATATTTTTGCAGAGTTTCCTGGTTGCTTCACTTCATGATCTGGCTAGGCAATTCGCCCACTGACCAGAACCATGAGTGGAGGATGCTTTAACCAGCAAAAGAACAGGAGAAGCCAATGCTACTGAGCCCTCTTGAGATTCAGCAGAAGCAGTTCCCAAATCGATTTCGGGGTCTGGATGCCAAGGAGGTTGAGTCCTTCCTGCAAAAGGTTGCTGACCAGATGAGCATATATCTCAAACAGATTGACGAACTCAAGCGGGAACTGGAGGAAAAGGAACGCCAACTCGGCGAACACAAGGAGCGAGAACAAACCCTGAAAAACACCCTCATCAGTGCCCAGAAAACTGTGGAACAGATGAAGGTCAACGCTCAGAAGGAGTCAAAACTTCTGGTTTCAGAGGCTGAGGTCAAAGCAGAGCGTATCCTGAACAATGCGCATAACCGCTTAGCTCAAATTCATGAGGACATAGCCGAACTCAAGAGGCAGCGTACTCAGTTCGAGCTGAAAATACGTGCCACCATAGAAACCTATCAGAAAATGCTGGATATGCAGAAAGAAGAAGAGGCAGAGGCGGAGGACCTGGAAAGCAAGCTGAAATTCTTCACCAAACCCTAGCCCTGATATTCCACGAATTGTCTGCTGCGACCGCGAAACTGGGAACCCGCTTGCGGGACTGAGCGGAGCGTAGCGAGCGCGAATCATATGATTGTCCTTCCGGGCGTCCTCGGGTGTTGGACCTTGCGACGTACTATTTCAAGTACGCCTCAGATCCAACACCCTGCGGTTGCCCGGTGGCACATCCTTCTCCACGGTCTCGCGACGACAATTCATGAAACATCAGGGCTTGGACAATTATTCGTTTCTCTTCCCTTTATAGGTTCAGATCAGTCTTTACTTTTATTCTCGGTTTTTTCCCTGACACCTGAAACCTGACACCTGACACCTCAAACCCTTCAAAGCCCCATCGGGCAAGGATTCTTTACTATCAGGGAGTTACCTTTCATGGAAGTACTCCGTACAAACGATGAGATGACCAACTGGCGAGATGAGCGCTACCGGAAAGGCCAGATTGTCGGCTTTGTGCCCACCATGGGTTACTTTCACCAGGGACATCTGGCTCTTATGGAGGAGGCCTTGAGGCGGGCCGATGAAGTGGTGGTGAGCATTTTTGTCAACCCGACCCAGTTCGGCCCAGGAGAGGATCTTGACCAGTACCCCCGTGATTTAAAACGGGATCTTCAGCTTTGCCGTGACCTCGGCGTGCACGCGATCTTCGCTCCGGAAGTTGAAGAGATGTACCCGCCTGGATTCCAGACGCAGGTTCAGGTTGAAGATCTCGCCCAGAATCTCTGCGGCCAATACCGCACAGGCCATTTTGCAGGCGTGGCACTGGTGGTCACCAAGCTGTTTTGCGCGATTCGTCCCCATCTGGCCGTTCTCGGAGAAAAGGATTTTCAACAGCTGGTTGTGGTCAAGAGACTGAGCAAGGATCTGAATCTCGGGGTGGAGGTTGTCGCTCACCCAACTGTGCGTGAACCGGACGGTTTGGCCATGAGCAGTCGCAACGAATACCTCTCGGAAGAGGAACGCAACTCGGCTCTTTCCCTATCGCGAGCGCTTCTGGCCGCGTGCGACATGGTGGCCAAAGGTGAACGACGGGTGGATGTTTTGGTGGCCAGGGCCAAAAAGATGATTGAGGCCGAGCCGCACACTCGCATTCAGTACGTGCAGGTGGTGGACGAAGAGACCATGACAGATATTAATGAGGTGTCGCCCAAGGCGGTGATGGCCATGGCTGTCTTCGTTGGCCAGGCCAGATTGATTGATAATATGCGGCTAATACCAAGTGAAAAACACTAGAAACTCTGTACTAGATGCTAGACACTGCTCAGACTTAAACCAGTTTGGGTCATTTGGCCACTGACGTGGCCGTCATTACGCTCCGCTGTCATTATGCCTTCGGCGTCATTTATTGTCATTAGGTCAATATTCCAGGCTGTCATTCATGGTTAACTGTCATTGTGGCGTTGAAACGACTTAATGACGGCCGTAAGGCCAAATGACGGGCGCAGCCCTAGTGACAACGGAGCGCACTGGCGCGTAGTGTAATGACTCTTCGGTGTTTTGTTGTTACCAACCTTGCTTTCGTCTTCTGCCCATGAGAATCTAACTAGGTTAATTGTGTCTCCATACGTCCGCGATACTGACCAAGGAGTAGTCCTCGAGGTGCAGGTGCAACCACGGGCCTCTCGTGACGAGGTGGTGGGGACCCACGGAGATGGACTCAAGATACGCATAACCGCAGCTCCGGTAGCTGGAGCGGCCAACAAACACTTGTTGAAATTTCTGGCCAAGAAACTCAGGGTTGCCAGGAGTCAAATGAGTATTGCCTCAGGTGCCACCTCCCGGGCCAAGAGCATTGCTATCGAGGGAATAAAAGCAGAGGAGGTGCGCCAACGACTCACCAGGTAGCAATTGAGGAAACCATTATTTACTCTACTCCGTATTATGACGGCCTCAGGAAGCCTGAGTGAGATTTACCACAGAGGCACAGAGTACACAGAGGATGTTGTTTTTTCCCTGGCCGGGAGACGACGGCCAGGGAAAAGAGCCTCCGCCTTCGGCGAAAGCTCTTGAGGCTGGATTCAGCCGCTCACATGAAACCACCCGGTTACTAGATCGTGCCCGCAGGGCTGCGATCTCTAGCCCGATCGCCGTCTCCCGATCGGGCTAGAATATAGCTCCCTCTGTGCTCTCCGTGTCTCTGTGGTTAGCAAATAAAAGCACATATCGAAATCTAGTACCCACAGTATGCTGAGCTAAAGGCATAGGCAAATTGAAGAAATTTTAAATCTCAAATCTGCGATCTGCAATCTACAATCTACAATCACTCGATTTGTTTCTCTCTTGTTCTCCACTTCGCTTTGTGATAATAGGTTCAGGAGCAGGAGAAACCAACCATGCGAGACAAAAGGGAAGCCGTCCAGGTCAAATGTCCCAGATGTAAACGAACTCAGATCATCTACATACCGGAAGAGGCTTTACCCGACTGTCCCGATTGCGGGATCCAGATGAACATCGAAGAGCTTCTAGACGAGGGAAAGTCCTATTAGTCAAGTAGGCAAGAGAGGTGGGAAGAAAGATCCAGCTCTCCCTGTTTTGGAACCATGTGATAAAGGAGGCATGTATGAAAAGATTCATGATTATTGTGGCGATTGTTGCAGCACTTTTTCTCTGTTTTTCTCAGGCACAGGTATTGGCGGCCGATATTGGTCTGGCCAAGAAATCCACCCTGGAGACCATTCTCAAACGGGGTGAACTTCGGGTGGGGTTTGAATCCGGCTATATGCCCTTTGAAATGACCGACAAGAGAGGCAATTTTGTCGGCTTTGACATTGACATGGCCAAGGAGATGGCCAAGGCCATGGGCGTCAAGTTTGTACCGGTAAACACCGCCTGGGACGGCATTATCCCTGCTTTGACCACCAAGAAGTTCGACATCATCATGAGCGGCATGACCATCACCCAGGAGCGTAACCTGAAGATCAACTTCGCCGACCCTTACATTATCGTGGGGCAGACCATCCTGCTGGCCAAAAAACACCTGGGCAACGTGACGTCCTACAAGGATTTGAACAACAAAAAGTACACGATAACCTCTAAACTAGGAACCACGGGTGAGCAAGCAGTAAAGCGACTCATTCCCAGGGCCAACTATAAGTCCTTTGAGACCGAACCCGAGGCCGCCCTGGAGGTGGTCAATGGTAAGGCCGACGCTTTTGTTTACGACTTGCCCTACTGCGTGGTTTTCAATGCGCAACAGGGGAAAGGCAAGCTGGTTTTTCTGGACAAGCCCTTTACTTTTGAACCGCTGGCCTGGGCCATCAACAAGGGTGACCCGGACTTCATGAACTGGCTCAATAACTTCCTGAGGCAGGTGAAAAACGACGGCCGGTACGAGCGCATCTACAACAAGTGGATCAAAGGTACCGACTGGATAAAAGATATTCAGCAGTAAGCTGGCAGTGGAGTGAAACCGTAGGATATGCTTTACTTTGAAAACAACTTCTTCAAGGGGGCCGGCAGTCATTTTCTGACCGCCGAGCCCCGCTTTTATTAAGCATCGAAAGCCGGGCGCATAGCGAAGAAAAGAGTAAAAGGTAAATCCTAAGCGGTGAACTGTCGCGAAGCCGGCGCACAATCGGTTTACCGTTCGCCCTTTACTGTTTACCTCACGCTTTGCGCTCTGCACTGAGCGCTTTGCGTCAAGAGGGTAACGACAGTGACAGAGGGCAGTTTTTCTGTAACCGATTATCTCCGAACCCGGGGTTGGCGCCATATCTCCATTTTCCTCTTCTTTGCAATGATAGCGGCGGTTGTCGGCGGAATTTACTACGCCACCCTGAAGGTAGAGTATACCTGGCGCTGGTACCGGGTACCCCAGTATTTTTATTACAAAGATGACGTCGAAATTCGAGCGGAGATCGGAGGTGATGTCGCCTCTCTGACCCCCAAGGGTGACCAGGTGGAGGTGAAGGTCCGCGGTGCGGATGTGGAGGAGGATTATATTGTCCCAGCCGATTCGGTGCGGGTGAGCGAGGGGGATTACATTTATCCCGGCGACATCCTCGGAGCCTACCAGAAATGGAAAATTGGTATCCTGGTTGAAGGGCTCTGGGTTACCCTGGAAGTCAGTCTTCTCGCTGTGTTCTTGGGAATTATAATAGGCCTTTTCACAGGACTGGCCAGAATCTCCAAAAATCCTGCTTTGAGATGGACTGCAATCACTTACATCGAACTGATACGTGGCTCACCTCTCCTTGTGCAAATATTTATCTGGTATTTCGTCCTGGGTACTATGTTCAATACCCTGCTGGCTCAACAGGGGATGGGCCAACTGTCACCCCTGTGGTACGGTGTGGCAGCCCTGGCGCTTTTTGCCGGGGCTTATGTGGCTGAAATAGTCCGGGCCGGCATTCAGTCTATCCACTTTGGGCAGATGGAGGCAGCCCGCTCTCTGGGAATGACCTATCCCCAGTCTATGCGCTACATTATCCTGCCCCAGGCCTTTCGGCGCATCCTGCCGCCCTTAGCGGGACAGTTTATCAGTCTCATCAAGGATTCATCGCTGCTGGGGATCATTGCCATTCGGGAACTCACCAAGGCAACCAGGGAGGTCGTTACCACCAGTTTGCAACCCTTCGAGCTCTGGTTCATCGCCGCCTTACTCTACCTGGTGCTGACCTTTTCATTGTCCATGTTTGTGCAATATCTTGAGAGGAGGACTGCGATCGGTGGTTAGAGCAGAAAACGTTTACAAGACCTTCTACACAACCCACAAGATTGAGGCCTTGATCGATGTCTCCTGTGGAGTTGACAAGGGCGAGGTAGTGGTGATTATCGGTCCTTCGGGGTCAGGAAAAAGCACCATACTGCGCTGCCTGAACATGTTGGAGAAGGCTGACAAAGGCCAAATCTATATAGACGGTGTTGATATTCTGGATCCCCAGACCAACATCAACAAGGTCAGGGAAGAAATGGGTATGGTGTTTCAGTCTTTCAACCTCTTCCGCCACAAAACGGTCCTGGGCAATCTAACCCTGGCCCAGACAGTGGTGCGCAAGCGCTCCAAGCAAGAGGCGGCAGAGAAAGCTATAGCCCTTTTAAAAAAAGTGGGTATGCCGGAAAAGGCGGAAGCCTATCCGGACAACCTCTCCGGTGGGCAGCAGCAGCGGGTTGCCATAGCCAGGGCGCTTGCCATGGACCCAAAAGTGATGCTCTTTGACGAGCCAACCTCAGCTCTTGACCCCGAGATGATAGGAGAAGTCCTGGATGTTATGAAGACCCTGGCCCTGGAAGGGATGACCATGGTAGTGGTGACTCACGAGATGGGCTTTGCCAGGGAAGTTGCGGATCGAGTCATCTTTATGGACGAGGGCCAGATAGTTGAAGTGGGCACGCCGGAGCACTTTTTCAAGAATCCCACCCATGACCGGACCAAGTTGTTTCTTAGCCAAATTCTCTAGATTGCGGATTTGGGAATGCGGAATGCGGATTGTGGAGTTCAATTCGAGTTTCTGATTTGAAGTCTATTGTTTTTCAATCCGAGATCCGAGATCCGAAATCCCCAATCGAACTCCCAAAATCGTCCAATCCGAATTGATTAATTCAGAAACACTTGCCTGTACGTATCGATGGATTCCATCACCTTGCCAGCGCCACGAGTTACCGTAGTGAGCGCATCTGCTTCCACATGCACCGGAAGTTTCAGCATGTCAGTCAGTAGGGCGTCCAATCCCCTGAGAAGTGCTCCACCTCCCGCCAACCAGACTCCATTGTGGGTGATGTCTGATGCGAGTTCCGGCGGTGTCTTTTCAAACGTCCGCTTGATACTTTCAATGATGACATTTACCGGCTCCGCCAGGGCGCGCCTGATTTCTTGATCGTCTACCTGGAGAGATCTGGGTATTCCTGTGAGTATTTCCTTCCCTGCGACTTCAGTAGTCAAGGGCTGGGGAAGTTTACAGGCAGAGCCGATTTCCATTTTGATCCGCTCCGCCTCATTTTCACCGATGGCGATTTGGTGGTGGTTCTGAACGTGGCGGATTATAGCTTCATTGGCCTCATCGCCCGCCACTCGCACTGATTCTGAATAAGCCACGGCCGAGAGCGAAATCACTGCTACCTCCGTGGTTCCCCCGCCGATATCCACCACCATGCTGCCCATCGGCTTGTCAATGGGTAAGTCAGCGCCTATGGCTGCCGCCATGGGTTCCTCGACAAGGTGCACTTGGCGAGCCCCTGCTTGCTCTGCTGATTCAATGACCGCACGTTTTTCCACCTGGGTAATGCCGGTGGGGACGGCCACAATGAGCCGTGGGCGAGCAAGAAAAGACCGTTTTTGGATTTTTTTGAGAAAGTATTTGATCATAACACTGGTTACTTCAAAATCAGCAATCACTCCGTCCTTCATCGGACGAATGGCGACGATTTTCTGAGGGGTTCGGCCCAAATATTCTTTTGCCTCACTTCCCACAGCAATAACCTTTCCAGTATCGCGGCTCAGGGCCACCACTGAAGGTTCATTGAGCACAATTCCCTCACCCTTCACGTAAATGAGAGTATTGGCCGTGCCAAGGTCCATGGCTAAATCTTTGGAGAAAAGGCCAGCAAGTCCGTGCAACAACCTCATAATTACCTACCTGCGTGAGTCTTCTTTTGCGACAAGTTAATCCGTCTATTCACAATCTCGATCCAATTTTCAGCGGTGATGGTATCTGGGCGAAAACGCTCCAGACGTGTGGTCAAGCAGATTTTACTTTTGTGTCTCGATTGGCAGATTTCGCTGCGCAATCGGTTAGGGCTTGAAAAGCCATGGTCCACAGTTCATGGGATGAAGCCGCATCTCGGGGATAGAGTGCAGAACCAAAAATGGCCTCCAGCCGGGGCAGGTCATCCAATGATGCCAGCACTTCCTGGTGTATAGCGGAAGTACTGGACACGAGTTGATCATGTATAGCTCTTGCTGTTTCGTCCTCAAACAAGACAGCAAAACGGGCTTGATCTAGACAACCAATGAGCTGTTTGTCTCTAAGTCTCTGGAGTAGTGTTGAAGCGATGCGCTGGCGTAGGATTGCCAGATCCGGCAAAGCTACTCGAGTACTCAATGCCTCAAAACCCTCGATGGCAATGATCCCAAGTCCCAAACTGATACCGTTTTGTCGACACCTCTCCAGTCTTTTATTGAGAATCCGGTCAAAAGCCTCGGTGTTGCACACTTCGGTGATGGGATCCAAATTGCGAACAAGAGCCAATTCACGTTTAAAGGTAAAATTCTGGAGGACGAGAGTGGCTCGTCTTACCAGGGCGGTTATCGCGCCTATTTCTTCCTTGCTCCAGTTCGCTTCGGCGCGACTAATAAAGGCCATCACACCTCCAATTTCAGCCGCTTCCCAGGCCAGGGGCATACCGATCAGAGCCCCAATTTTACCGATGGAGTCTTTTGGGCCAAAAAGAAACGGAATTCGGGTGGGGGAGCGAAACTTGGGAATAACGAGAGACTTACGATTCTGGAAAATCCAGCCAATAATACCCTGATCAGCAGGATGTGAACTTCTGACAAGAGACGCAATCATATCGCCCGAAGTGGCCACTAATTGCAGATATTTGCCCTCCTTGATGGGCACAGCAACGAGACCACTGTCCACTCGTAGATATTGACAAGCGGCATCCATCAAACGGGTTAGATAAGGGACCGGATCGTCAGCGTCTGCCGGCAGTGCGTCAGCACGGCGCCACAAAGTCAAGAGTTGGCGCTGGCGCTGATGGTGGTGACTGGCCCGCTCCGCACCGAGGGCATTACCGACAACAGTTGCAAAACCCGAAAGAAGCTTCTGATCCTTATTGGTAAAGACGTACTGGCGCTTACTATCCACACAAAGCACGCCTTTGGGCTTTTCAAGGGGAAAAGCCAGGAAGGATTTGATGTTTTCGTCGCTTTGATAGTAGGGGAGAATCTTGGTGTCGCGGTCAAAGTGATCGATGCTTAGTGGTTCGTTATTCTTTGCCACCCAGCCCACCAGGCCCCCTTCCTCAAGCGAAAATCGAGCGTCGGGGTTGATGTGCTTGCTCAAACTATGAAACGCTCTCAGGGCAAGGTGTTTGCCGCTGTCATCCCAGAGAAACAGGGCTGCCGTGTATGCATCCAGACAGTTACTCAGCAGAGCAGTGATGTCGTCGAGTTGTCGATCAACTGACATATTGACCTGCAGGTGGGGCAAAGAAGGCTATAAAAGAAACGGCTCGATAGACATGCCCGTTCGGCTGCTATCTTACCGCGCTCTGACCAATATTATTAATCGTTACCACATGTTATCTCATGCCGGGCCACAGTTCGGTCCATGAATAGCCTATTTAAGAAGTTGTGTCAACCAATTTCAGATTTCAGATTTCAGATTTTAGATTGCAGATTGAAAACCCCGAAATTGGAATATCAAAAACGCATATTCACTGGGCTCCATAAAATCTCCTCTCCCCTTGAGGGGAGAGGATTAAGGTGGGTCCGAACCTGGTACATAGGTTACCCATGTCCGTGGTTGCACGGTGAGGGGTGAACAATAAGCATATCGAAGCAGATACCCCCTCACCCCACCCGTTCGGCTGAGCCTTTCGGCAGTGAGACGTGTCGACGAGCTCACGTCGAGTCGCTCAAGGCCGAACTGCTCACGGCCGAAGCCCCGTCTCCCAATCAGTAGGGGAGGGGGGAGAGTGTGGTTATCTTGCAGAGCTAAAAAAATAACCGTTTTGGAAATTTCAAAATTAAATCTGCAATCTGCATTCTAAAATCTTAAATCATTATTACTCCATTACTCCAACACTCCGATTCACTCATTGTGACGGTTGCCAAACTCTAACAAATACGATAAGGAGTGGTTGAGCTAAGGGAGGACTGAATGGCCAAGATTCGTGTGATGCCGGAGCAGCTGGCCAACAAAATTGCCGCGGGTGAGGTGGTCGAAAGGCCGGCTTCAGCGGTAAAAGAGCTGGTTGAGAATGCCATGGATGCGGAGGCTCGCCAGATAAGCATAGAAGTGCATGGATCAAGCTGCCGTACGATTCGGGTGGTTGATAATGGTATAGGTATGGAGGAGGATGACGCCATTCTGGCCCTTGAGAGGCATGCTACCAGTAAAATCACCAGCGACGCAGACCTCGCTGCCATCCAAACCCTTGGATTTCGCGGTGAAGCCCTGCCAAGCTTGGCGGCAGTCTCAAAGTTTGAGCTCATAAGTAGAACGAGGGAATCCACCGCAGGTACTCGTATTCGTGTTGCTGCAGGGGTGGTGAAAGACGTAAGCGAGTGCGGCTGTCCCCCTGGCACCCAGGTGTGGGTTCGTGATCTTTTTTTTAATCAACC
>JASFGC010000061.1:0-13228 GCA_050123975.1 Syntrophobacterales bacterium
CCCATTGAGTCGGGCAAGCAAGCGACACCGCGTACTCTCATGAGTCGCTTCCAGGCGCAAACACCGCTCTTCCTTCTCAGCCTGTGGCGCTGAGCAACAAACGAGGGTAGGATTAACCACGAAGTACACGAAGAAATGTAATCTCAGATTGCTGAATGTAGATTGCAGATTGCGAAATTTTCCAGTTCTCACCTTTGTCAATCTACAATCTAAATGCAAAAATCTCCTTTGTGTTCTTCGTGCTCTTCGTGGTTTTTCCAACCTTCGACTGGGTATTTATGGGGGATCCAAAACTGAAGCCGATCGAGAAAGGCATAGTCTATTTTATTGGCGCAGGTCCGGGTGATCCGGAACTGATCACAGTACGCGGTGCTAACATCATGAAGGCCGCAGACCTGATCGTTTACGCCGGCTCTTTGGTGCCGAAGACTCTTCTGGAGCTGGCAAAGGAGGGGGCACAAATCCACGACAGCTCCAGTCTTAGCCTAGAGGAAACCCATACGCTTCTCACTGAAGGCGTGGGCAAAGACCTTACAGTGGCCCGGGTACACACGGGCGATCCTGCATTATACGGAGCCATTCAGGAGCAAATCCAGCTACTGCAAAAGGAAGGGATCCCATCTGAGGTAGTGCCTGGTGTCACAGCGGCCTTTGCGGCCGCGGCTGCCCTTGGGCGCCAGTTCACTCAGCCCGGTGGTAGCCAGACCCTGATCTTCACGAGACTGGCGGGACGGACGCCCGTCCCTGAGAGTGAGAATCTGAGCGGCCTTGCTCAACACCTATCAACTCTGGTTATTTATCTCAGCGTAACCCGAATTCGTGAAGTAGTGGCCGAGTTGGAGCAAGGATATCCGGCTGAGACTCCGGTGGTAGTCGCTTATCGGGTGGGCTGGCCGGAGGAAAGATTTATCCACGGTACGCTGGCTGATATTGCTCAGAGGGTAGAGGAAAGCGGGATAAGAAGACAGGCGGTAATCTTGGTGGGGGAGGCGTTGAAGGGAGAATTAACGTCTCGCAGCAAACTGTACGATCCCACTTTTGAACACGGCTTTCGGAGTTCTGAGGAGGAGGGAAAGACTGAGCCGCAGGGTGTGGCAGTGATGGCACTGACTCCTAAGGGAAGCGAGTTGGCTGCCAACATAGCCGCAAACATTGAAGGGACCAGTCTCTACCTGCCAAAGAAAGAAAGTTCCGGGGTTGCGGAAGCGCACGGTTTTACTGATTTCAAAACCACTTTTGTCAACTGTTTCAAACAACATAAAGGGCTTGTGTGTGTGATGGCCACCGGTATCGTAGTGCGGCTTCTTTCTTCTTTGCTAGAGGGAAAAGAGAGCGATCCGGCAGTGGTGGTGGTTGATGAAATGGGTCGCAATGCAATTAGCCTTATTTCCGGGCACCTGGGAGGCGCCAACCGTCTCGCCAGAGAGGTGGCAGCTATTACCGGTGGTCAACCAGTAATCACCACAGCCACAGATGTCCAGGGGAAGCTGAGTCTTGATGAATTGGCCCAGCGCGTCGGGCTGGTGATCGAAAACTTGGACAGGGTCAAGACATTGAACATGGCTCTACTGGAAGAACAGCAGATCGGTCTGTTTGACCCTGGTGGATGGCTTCAGCCTCTGGTTCCTGATTCTGCAGGGATAAAGATACTAAAAAATTTAAATGAAGCCAGAGCAGCGGAGCTGTCTGGTTGGATATATGTAGATGACATGCTCGGTTCTTTTGAACCGCCGCCCTGTCTGGTTTTGAGACCGAAAAGCCTGGTAGTGGGAGTGGGGTGCAACCGGGGAACCACTGCGACTGAAATTGACAAAGCTGTGGAGGAAGTATTCCGGGATCACGGGCTGAGTCTTTTAGCTGTGCGCAATGTGGCTACGGCAGAGCTCAAAAAAGACGAGGATGGCCTCAACGAGTTGCTGAGGGAACGCGGCTGGACATCGGCTTACTACTCGGCACATGAGTTACAAACAGGCGATTCAGTGCCAACCCCCTCAGAGGTGGTGAGGAAACACATAGGAGTTGAAAGCGTATGCGAAAAAGCGGCGATGCTCAGCGCCGAGACCAGGGAGCTGCTCGTTTCGAAGAAGGTTCTGGGGAACGTCACCGTGGCAGTGGCCAGGGTCACCTCTCTATTGTGAGCCTCGGGCCCGGAAGTGGAGACCATCTCACTCCTGCGGCACGGAGAGCCCTGGATGATTCGGATCTAGTAGTGGGCTACCGTACCTATGTGGACCTCATCAAGCCCATTCTCAAAAAGCAAGAGGTGGTGGCCACAGGTATGCGCCAAGAATTGGACAGAGTTCACCTCGCCATAGATCAGGCTTTGGCAGGGAAAAGTGTTTCCCTGGTCTCAAGCGGAGATGCAGGAATTTACGGGATGGCCGGGCTGGTTTTAGAAATTTGCCGGGCCAAGGAAATCTCCTTGTCACCAGAGCCGGACGGGTTTCAAATTACGTTCGTCCCGGGGGTGCCGGCTTTTGCCGCGGCGAGTTCTCTTCTAGGCGCTCCGCTTATGCACGATTTTGCCGCAATCTCTCTCAGCGATCTCCTCACTCCCTGGGAGGTGATTGAGAAAAGGGTTCGGCACGCGGCAGAAGCGGATTTCGTCATCAACCTGTATAACCCAAAGAGCAAGAAACGGGATTGGCAGATCGGCAGGGTCCAGGAGATCTTGCTTGAAAGTCGGAAAGGGAGCACCCCGGTGGGCATCGTCAGCAGGGCCACGCGTGAGGGTGAAAAAGTCGCCATTACCGACCTGGAAAATATGCTCTCCTTTCCCATAGACATGCAAACGGTAATCATTGTCGGGAACTCCAAGACCTTCACCCATGGTTCTTTTATGGTCACCCCACGGGGTTATCTGGACAAGTATGATGTGGAGGGTTAGTCCTCACTAGGCAGCGGCAGAAGAATTGAGAAAAACGAACTACTCAATTTCGATCAATATCGTTGTTTTTCGTATTGACCTGGATCGCATGCTTAGGCTACCATGCATTTGTGTTCTCGGTTTCACTGAGCTTTGTACATCTTGGATTTCTCCGAGGAGTTGTCGGCCCTGAGGCGGTCCTCCGAGGAGATGAGGTCGTGTGTTTGAACTGCGACAGAAGAGTGGGGAGGATGAAAAATGCCCAAAAAAGCACGCAGTAAGAAGACACAGAAGAAGACAGAGAAGAAGAGGATTACCTTCAAGTTGGAGGCGTCTGAAGCCAAAGAGGCCATCTTGGCAGGGGACTTCAACAGCTGGGATCTCAAGAAGCACACCATGAAGAAGGACAACAAGGGGAGATGGACCAAGATTGTGACCCTTGCCCCTGGGAGGTACGAGTACAAGTTTCTCGTGGATGGGCAATGGCAAAATGACCCCAACAACGATCAAATGGTAGCCAACTCCTTCGGTACTCTCAACAACATTTTGAATGTCTAGCCTGCATTGAAAAGTAACGTGGGGCAGGGGAAATCACCTCCGGAGATCTTTGCCTGGAGTAAGGAAGCCCGGAAGCAAAAAAATTTTGCCTCGCCAAGAGGACCAGATTGACAAAGGCGAGAGAGCTCATACATTGCTCTCTCGCCTTTTTTCTGGGAGTAATGGGTTGGAGCTAATGCGTGGTTTGAAATTCACCCTCCTGATACATTTCAACAATTTCCTTCTCTAATAATGGGCCGAATAATTCTTTTTTGATCCGATCTCTACTTTCTGAATCCAGTACCGGGTTAAACCACGTTGTTCCGATGCTAAACTTTCTATCAAGATTGGCGGGTTTGTTTTCAGAACACTGGGTGCACTCTGACACCGCTCCTTCTTCTACTAATTCCCTATCAACACGGACCGCCGGAGTGATTATCCCGGAATCACGGGAAAATCCCATTCCAGCCATACAACCGCAGTCCAGAAACCACCAGGCAACACCTACCAGGTCCGCCTCTGAATAATTACTCTGAATCCAGTCGCTTGCGGACTCTAGCAACAGCTTTTGTCTTTCTGTTAGTCTGGTCGTCGCCCTCATTATGAATATATCCTTACAGGTTTAGACATCTCCCAACTTTTTGAATGAGCAATAACCATGCCAAGAGTGAGGGCAATGAGTTCTCGGCAGGAAACCACACATTCTTGGATGGAGCGGTCTATTTACTTGACATGTCCAATAAAGTGTGGTTTAAGTCCCACCAGGTGGTACTTGATATAGGAGGGTGATGATAGTTCATCACAACATGTAGAAATTGTGACAAGGCTGTCCGGCCCACACGTATCTGGGCCCGTGATTATATAGCAACCACCGAAGCGCCTTGGCATGATCATGTCCCTTCGCCGCCTCTGGGAAAGTATTCGGGTGCACCTGCACCAAAAGTGGACAGAAGTACTGAGGTCCGCGAGGGGTGGCTTCGTTCGTGCGCCAGATGAAGTCTCAAACCTTCCCTCTGCTACCCCAGATTCCTCAAAACTCCCTTCACGCGAGAATTATCCCGCAAACAGACTGAAACAAGCGAGAAGGATACTAACCGAGAAAGTCTCACTTCCAACGGTTGGCGACCTGATTCGCAGATTTATTGGTAAATGTATGAAGTCCAATAACTTCAGCACGGGATCAACCAAAGGGAGAGGTCCACTTTCTTTCCCTGCCATTGATCAGAAAGGAGGGAGAGCCATGAGAAAAATTGCTCTCGTCAATCAAAAAGGCGGTTGCGGCAAGACGACAACGGCAATAAATGTAGCATCCTTCCTGGCCGGTAAAGGTAAGAAGGTCCTGCTTATTGACCTGGACCCGCAGGGGCATGCAGGACTTGGACTTGGAGCCCAGGGTGACCAGGCTGAAAAGACGATCTATGAGGTCTTATTGGGCGAAATACCGATTAGGGAAGCCATCCAGACAGTGGCAGAGAATCTTGACGTTGTCTTGAGCGATGTGATCTTGAGTGCTTTTGAGCAAGTTATGGCCGGTGGACACGAACGGGAGTATAAACTCGCCCAGAGCCTTGTGGACATTGAAAAAGAATACGACTATCTCATCATTGACAGTCCTCCCAGCGTGGGTCTTTTGACTTTTAATGGCTTGGTGGCAGCTGAGGAGGCAATCATTCCCGTTGACGCCAGTTCCTTTTCTCTCAACGGTCTGGGGAAGCTTCTCGATACACTCCAGATAATCGAAGACAAAGTGGATCATCGGCTTTTTGTCAGGATTTTGGCCACCAACATCGACCGCAGGACCAATTTCGGCAAAGGTGTAGTGGAGTCGCTGCAAGCAAGATTTCCGAAGAACTGCTTCGCAACTATTATCAATACTTGCACCAAGTTGCGAGAAGCAGCGAGCCACGGAAAGGCAATCGCCGAGTACAATAAGTCCTGCGCTGGCTTCCGTGATTATCAAGACTTGACCACGGAGATCCTCAAGGCGGAACCTGCAATGAAGAAAAAAGGTTTTACTATTGGGGCACTTTTAGAAGCTGAAGGACTGCTGCAGTCTCCGGAGGAAAGAGAGATTGTGTTCAAACTGGAAGCGCCCGAAACTGCCATGGTAAAGATCGCTGGCGATTTTAATGAATGGGTGCCGGAATCACTTCATTTCACTGAATCCGAGGGAAGGCCGCTGTGGCACAAAACCATTTCTCTCAAACAGGGATCCTATGAGTACAAATACCTGGTGGATGACCGCTGGATACCTGATCCTGACAACGAAACAACAGCTGATGATGCTTACGGAGGCGTAAATTCGATTATCAGTTTTTGATCCTGGTTGGGTCCTTCTATGAAGAATAGTAAAAACCACGGGAGAGGGCTGGCAAAGGTATCTCACCTTTTCCTATCCGGTCCAGAATCTCCGAAGGAAAAAGTTAGCATCCAGGTGGCTGCCAGGGAGCTGGGTGTCTCCAAGGGCACGATAATCACCTACCTGAATACGGGTCAGTTAACCCGGATAAAAGAGGCTGGCCGCATCTATGTATCTATGGTTGAAGTGCGGGCTCTGGCTGAAACCAAGAGAAAACAGGTCAAACCTTCTGTTACCACCTTGGCTGAGAGAAACAAGAGGGCTTTGGTTCATAAAGAGAGGCACAGGCCGAAGCGACCAGTGGCTAGCGTAGTGCTTGAGATTGAACGTAAGTATCTCCTCAAGTATAAGGCAGCATTGGAGGCCAAGGATAAGCAGCTGGAGAAACTGACATTCAAAGTGAATGAGTTAAAACAAAACCTAGAGACCCAAACCAGTGAATGGAAGGGGATTCAAACAAGACTCAAGGACCTGGAGAAACACCAGCAAGAACTGCTGGGGGAGTTCAAGAGCACAACAAGTGAGCAAGAAGAAAATTTATTAGAAAAGATTCACGCCAGGCTGCTTAAGGTGGAAAAGGAAATGAAGTGTCTTAGTCGGCCCTGGTGGCAAGAATTATTCGGCCACCTACGGCCGCGGCCTGAGCTTTCCAGGAAAAGTGGGATATTTTTACTGGGCGTCTTCGCTATACTGGCGCTTCTGATTTTCTCAGGCTGGTGGTTCAGCCGTTCCCCGAAGCAACTTCCCTCAACAGTGGCTGCAGGGAAGTCCTCTGAGCCTGGAACAGTCCAGGTTTCCTCTCAGGCTGTGTCAGATTCAGAATTGCAGCAAGAACAGTCAGCCGAGGTGACCCAACAACCATCTGAGTCGCCCCACACCCCAGTACTAACGCAGCCCGAGCCAGCAACACACGACGCTCAGAACGCACAGCTGTACACCTCGAATGTTGAAGGGTCATCTTCTGCGGGAATGAGTGAGTTTCTTTGGCGTCAAGGAGACCAGAACGTGGCTGGACTGTCCTCAACTGAGTCGCCCTATTTTCTCCGAGCCGAGACCCGAGAGGCCACCTGGCTCCAGGTGGTTATTGATGAGGGGCAAGAATTTGAATACCTGCTTCAGCCCAATGAAAATAATACCTGGAGGGCAGTGTCAGGTTTTAAGCTCCACATTGGCAACGCTGCCGGTCTCCAGCTCTACCTCAATGACCAACCCCTCAAGCCTCTGGGGCAAAGCGGCGAGGTGGTTCACCTCCACTTACCAGATCCCTCGCTCATCGCCACCTCCACAACCCAATACGCCGAGCCAGTGACTGGGCGATGATGGTAAATAGCAGTAAGATGATTTCCAGACCCAGAGTGGATCTTAACGACAACCGGCTACGTGAGGCGGATGACCCATTTTCAGTCAAGTGGTTCACATTGCGGTTTGAAAATCATTGTTGAAAGTGGAGGAATGTTCAAGTTGAGTGAATACGGTTGATTGTGCCAGGCGATCTCATCGCTCCACAGGCCACCATAATTGCCCTTATTGCTGCCCCAATACATTTTAGAATCGCTATTCAACAGCTCTTCGTATCCACAGTGAAAAGGCACTCCGACGCGATAGTCCTCGCGATAAACCGGCGTGAAATTGCAGACGAAGACTAACAGGTCTTTGGAATCGCTCGCTTTGCGCATGAAAGTAATGATGCTGTTATCAGAGTCCATGAAATCGATCCACTCAAAACCAGTGTAATCGAAATCGACCTGGTATAAGGCTGGCTCGTTTCTATAGACTCTATTCAATTCTTTCACAAAGAGCTGCAGCTTTCGATGTGGTTCGTATTCCAGTAGGTGCCAATCTAAACTGTGGGCTTCTTCCCACTCATCCCACTGACCAATTTCTGTGCCCATGAACAACAACTTTTTGCCTGGATGACCAAACATGAAAGCAAGTAAGGCGCGAAGGTTCGCAAACTTTTGCCACATATCGCCAGGCATCTTGCCCAGGAGGGAGCTTTTACCATGCACCACCTCGTCATGGGAAAGCACCAGGACAAAATTCTCATGAAATGCGTACAGGAGCGCAAAGGTAATCATGCTGTGATGGTATTTTCGATGGACCGGGTCCTTGGAAAAATAGGTCAAGAAATCATTCATCCAACCCATATTCCATTTCAAGTTGAAACCGAGACCGCCAAGATAGATTGGCCTGGAGACACCCGGCCAGGCTGTTGACTCCTCGGCGATGGAAAGCACGCCAGGATAGTAGCTGAAGATTAGTTCATTCAGACGTTTTAAAAAGTCTATGGCTCCCAAGTTTTCACGTCCACCAAATTGATTCGGTATCCACTCACCTTCCTTTCTTGAATAATCCAGGTAAATCATGGAGGCCACAGCGTCCACTCGGATGCCGTCAATGTGGTACTTTTCGAACCAAAAAAGAGCGTTGGCCATGAGGAAGTTGCGCACCTCATTGCGGTCGAAGTTGAAGATCTTGGTGTCCCAGTCTTGGTGTTCTCCCTTGCGTGGGTCAGCGTGCTCGTACAGGTGCGTGCCATCGAAAAAAGCCAATCCATGGGCATCACGGGGAAAATGGGCCGGGACCCAATCGACGATGACACCGATGTCATTTTGATGGCAGTAATCAACAAAGTACTGAAAATCCTTGGGTGTACCAAAACGCGAGGTGGGCGCAAAATAGCCCAAAACTTGATATCCCCACGAAGCATCAAATGGATGCTCAGCCACTGGGAGAAGCTGGATATGGGTGTAGCCCATCTTTTTAACATATTCCACGAGCTTATGGGCTAACTCACGATAGGTCAGAAAGCGATTGCCGTCTTCCGGCACCCGCATCCACGAACCAAGGTGGACCTCATAGATCGAGATGGGCTGAGCTAAAGGATCTGTACCCCGACGTTTTTCCAGCCATTGCTGATCAGCCCACTGATGCTCGCCCAGGTCAGCGACGATTGAGCCAGAGGCTGGACGAACCTCGAACTGGAAACCATAGGGATCAGACTTTTCAAAGATATTCCCAGATTGATCTTTGACCTCGTATTTGTAGACTTCCCCCACGCCGATATCGGGTACAAAAAGTTCCCAGACCCCCGAGGAACCCAGGACTCGCATTTGGTGTTTGCCGCCATGCCAGACATTAAAGTTGCCAATCACACTCACATTACGCGCGTTGGGCGCCCAAACCGAGAAATATACTCCTTGAACGCCGTTGACCTCCATAGGGTGCGCGCCAAGTTTTTCGTAAAGCTTATGATGATCGCCCTGTCCGAAAAGATATAAATCCAATTCACCCATCTGTGGCAAAAAGAAATAAGGGTCGTAAACAAAGCGCTCATCACCATTCATCGCCACGATTCGGTACTGATACATAAAAATTTCTTCAGGCCCAGGCAAAACCACTTCGAAAAAATGCTCGTTATGTGCTGACCGCATGGGGTATTCTTCGCCAGTCTCCGGATTGAGTAAATATACTTCGGTCGAATCCGGCACAAAGGCTCGCACCACCCAGTTTTTGTGACCGTTGACTTCCAGTTCATGAGGTCCCAAAATCTGGAATGGATCGTGATGCAGATTGCGTACGATGGCTTCAACTTGTTCGGCGGAAATTGTAGGTTCCATGCTTCACCCGTTTTCTTCTTAACCACGATATAAGAAATAACGAACGCTGTATGGTATCATCATACAGCTGCGAAAGGCGAGACTTTTAGTTTCCAGGAGACATGGCTGTGACAGCATGGCCTAAAAATCCCATCATTTATGAAATAAACGCTTGGGTTTGGCTCCACGAATTGAGCCAGCGTTACGAACGGTCAATCACATTAGCGAGCGTGCCACCTGAGGAATGGGACAGTATCGCAGGATTGGGGGTAGATGCGGTCTGGTTGATGGGCGTTTGGGAACGAAGCCCGGTGGGAACCCACATTGCGCGTCAGCACGAGGGTCTGCAAACCGAATATCGGCAGGTCCTGGCAGACTTTTCGCCGGAGGACGTAGTGGGATCACCCTACTGCGTGCACCGCTACGTGGTGGATAAGCACCTCGGTGGGCCGGAGGGATTGGCCGCGGTACGAGAGGCCCTGACAGAACGGGACATCCTGCTGATGTTGGACTTCGTACCGAACCATGTGGCACTGGATCACCCCTGGGTTTTTGAGCAGCCCGAATACTTGATTCAAGGAGACGCCGCTGATCTGGTAGAGAGACCGGGCGAGTTTTTTGAGGCAGATGGAAAGGTTTTCGCTCATGGACGGGATCCTTATTTTCCGCCGTGGACGGATACGGTACAACTGAACGCTTTTTCTCCTCGTCTGCGCCAGGCTGCCATTGACACCCTCGGTGTGATCGCCAAACAATGCGACGGCGTGCGCTGCGACATGGCCATGCTGCTCGTCAACCGTGTCTTTGAGCAGACCTGGGGTCATCGCGCCGGAGAACCGGCCGCGTCAGAATTCTGGTGGCAGGTTATAAAAGGTGTGCGTGAGAAGCACCACGGTTTCCTTTTTATGGCTGAGGCCTACTGGGACATGGAGTGGGAACTGCAGCAGCAGGGATTCGACTACTGCTACGACAAGCGACTCTACGACCGCTTGGTTCACGAAAGAGCCGAGACCATTCGGCAACACCTGAGAGCCGATTTGGCTTACCAAGAGAAGCTGGTCCGTTTCATTGAGAACCACGACGAACCTCGCGCTGCTAGCATCTTTTGGCCGCAACGTTTAGGCGCGGCCGCGGTAACCATTGCCACACTGCCGGGAGCAAAGCTATTCCACCAGGGACAATTCGAAGGGCGGCAGATCAAGTTGCCGGTCCAATTGGGCCGCAGCCCTTCCGAACAGCAGGCTCAGAAGATTCAAACTTTTTACCGGACACTTTTGAAAGCAATCAAGACGCCGGCTTTCCGGGATGGCGAGTGGCGGCTGTGTGAGCTGGCTGGCTGGCCGGATAATGATCGTTACACCAACCTGGTCGCCTGGTGCTGGCGCAAAGGCGACGAAAGAAGACTGATCGTGGTGAATTTTTCAGACCTTAGCGCCCAGGCACACATCCGCCAGCCCTGGAAAGACCTCGTTGGGCGGGCATGGCGCTTGACCGACGTTTTCAGTGGGGACGTTTACGAGAGAACCGGTGTTGAAATGAGCGATCCGGGCCTCTATGTCGGACTTGAGGCGTGGGGTTTCCACTTCTTCAATGTTGATAAAGGAGATTAAGTTGGAGCGGTGGTACTCGGTGCCATCAGCTCCCTATTGCACAGCAACCAGTAACTACAATTCCCTCTTGAACAGAGTTCAATTGCTCTTTTAAAGCAATCGTGAAATCCCTGGCTTTTTTGCCGATCTCTAATGTAGTCGATCGTGCACCCTTCACATAATCCCCCAGAATACTCACTGGTATGGGGTCCACTGACCCATATTTTTCTGCATTTGATGCAGATGTATGTCATTTCCTGTTCTCCGAGCCAGCCCGGATATTTCATGAGTTACTTGCTGCGACCACGGATATGGCCGTCCTTCCTGACGTCCTCGGGCGTCGGCCCCTGCGACGTACCGTTCAGGTACGCCTCGGACCCAACACCCTGCGGTTGCCAGGTGGCACGCCCATCTTCGTGGTCTCGCGACAGCAATTCACGAAATATCCGGGCTAGTACAGCACATTTCTTAAAACCTGCTCCCAGCAAGGGGCGTGCCAAAATGCAGAAGAATGTGAAAGATTGAAAACCTGACCCATAGGGCCGGGTAAGAGTTCAATGGCTTTACCGTCTTAAGAGGTATGGCGTAAGGCGCAAGGCATAAGGAGAATAAGTTTTCTTTTGTTTTTTTTGCCTTGTGCCCTGTGCCTTGAGCCGTTCCCTTTGTGCAGTGCAAAGCTGGATCCTTTGTGTCCGGTCATTATTGAAGGCTTGACTGAAATTCGTTAGTGCTGCTATGATGGCCAGGCATAAAAGGACGGTGCCGTTAGGCCACATTATTCATTGTGGGCCGGGTTTAAAAGGGAATCCCGTGAAAGTCGGGAGCGGTCCCGCCGCTGTCATCCCGACCTCATCTTGACAGTAAGATTGTGCGGGTGAGGTTAGACATTTCCGGTATACTCCGGGCAGAGAAGGTTACTGGCAAATAGAGCCAAAAACCAACCCGGGGTTAAAGTCACTGCCCAGTAAGTCCCTCTACAGCGCTTGGGATGAAGCGGGGTGGGAAGGCGAGCCGGAGATCGGGAGAGCCAGAAGACCTGCCGTCTTTTAGGAATCGTCAACAATGGTAAAGTTGGCGGTTCGCGGTACGAGGATACCGACCCCCTCGAGGTTAAAGAAAACTGGGTGCAAGCCTTGAGTCTCCAGAAAGACTCAAGGCTTTTTTATTTGGGGGCGGCTTCCTTCTCAGGATTCAGAGAATTCGTGATCGGCGGGACCTCTGTGGTTTATTTGCAATCAAGCTGAAGTGGATCGAGGGAATTTGTCCTGGATCCGAAAGAGAACGGAGGTAAAAGATGAAAACTGCATTAAGAGTAATGGTCCTGCTCGTCCTCGTTCATCTCGTCTCGTCCCCCACTTTCCTGTCTGCCCACGGAGACAAACGGCCAATGAAAAAAGGAATTCTACTGGTGGCTTTCGGCAGCACTATTCCCGAGGCCCAGGTATCGTTTGAGAACATCGAACAGTCGGTAAAAGAAACTTTTCCCGGGGTGCCCGTTTACTGGTCTTACACTTCTCGGATTATTATCAAAAAGATGGCTAAGGAGGGGAAGCACTTGGCTACACCCGCAGAGACCCTGGCGAAGATGATGCGCGAAAATTTCACCCAGGTGGCCGTGCAATCGCTCCATACCATCCCAGGAGAAGAGTTTCACGGCCTCTTAAAAAATGTCCACAAATTTGCTGGTATGAGCAAGGGCATCAAGAAGGTGCTGGTTGGCTATCCACTGCTGGCCACCAGCGAAGATGTGCAAAGGGTAGCAGAGATTATGATGAAGATTATTCCGAAGGAGCGGAGGAAGAAGGATGCAGTTGTCTTTATGGGCCACGGCACCCATCATCCAGCCAATGTCTATTATGCGGCCCTGAACTACCATGTGCAGAAATTGGACCCTAATATTTTTGTGGGCACGGTAGAGGGCTGGCCGGAGATCGACGACATCAAGGCTGATTTGAAGAAAAGAAGAATCAAACGAGTTTATTTGATGCCCTTTATGTCCGTGGCTGGCGACCATGTTAGAAATGACATGGCAGGACCGGAGTCAGACTCCTGGAAATCCATCCTGGAAAAGGAAGGAATCCAATGTGTGCCTGTGCTCAAAGGAACGGCTGAGTATCAGGAATTCGTGGACATTTGGGTTGATCATTTACGAACGGCCTTCGAGCATTTTGAGTAAAAACTGATGTGGGATGTGAGAGAGAAAATTGCGGATTGCGGATTGCGGATTGCGGATTGCGGATTGCGGATTGCGGATTGCAGAGGGCATAGAGAAATACAG